>CAMEWU010000078.1 GCA_945946715.1 uncultured Clostridium sp.
GCCCGCGAACTTGCCGGAACAACCTCTGCCGGAGATACTTGTAATTCACTTGCTATTATTGATTTTACTAATTTTCCACATGTCTGTCCCTGACACAATCCCATTCCCGATCTCAGATATCTTCGCATCTCTTCCAATGTAAAGATACCTTCATGTACTGCTTTTCTAATCTGTCCTTTTGTAACCTCTTCACATCTACACACTAAGAGGTCATCATCAGGTTCCTCCACAAATGGTCCTATTTCCTTTAATTTTTCCTGAATATCAACCATAATCTAACCTCCTAAGCTTCTTTTTTGTAGAATCTTGCTTTCATTACCATTTCATTTGGAACTTTTATTGTAAGAAGATATGTGTGATCAAATGCCGGTGCTATTCTTACTTTTGTCACTTCGGCATCACATACATACAAACCGTTTCTTCCAAGTGCAACTCCCATATCTCCTACTTCAGGAACCGGTAAAAATTCATATGGCATTGTCACTTCACCATATCCCTCTTCAACATCCTCTTCAACAAGGAATATAGACTGTCCTGAACAAGATGCTACACACATTCCACAACCGATGCATTTTTTCTCCGGATCAATCGCCGGAAGCGATGTGATATTTTTTCCAATACGGATGCAACCCATTTTACATGCATCTTGACATGGATTACATGGAATATTCTGTGTACATTCGATTACCGGATGAATTCCTTTCTGATGTGTTACTCCAGGGAACCTTTCAATCTCATCATCTGCTACAAATCCTTTATTCAAAAGATTCATAGATACATCAATTCCCTCATCTGTCTTTTCAACAAGTTTGCCCCTGTTCTTTGGTGCAAACATTCCCTGTCTGAGTGTATCCAACTGATTCTCAAGCTCGTCAATTCTTGCATCCCTTTCTTCTTCTGTCATATATCCCAGATAACATGCGATAGCTGCTCCTGACATTCTTCCCTCAATCATAGCTGAGCTTGCCTCTTCAATTCCTGATACATCACCTGCTGCATATATTCCCGGAACACTCGTAGCTCCATACTTGTCACATTCCGGTACATGCCCGCCTTTTGTATCATTCATCTTTACTTCTGCCTGCTTTAATAATTGCGACATTGGTGATAATCCAACTGCAAGGCATACTGTATCAACATCAAAATGCTTTTCTGTTCCGGGAATTACTTTCCAATCCGGTCCAACCTGACCAATCACAACTCCTGTTACACAATCATCACCTTCTACTCTCACTATCGTATGTGAAAGATAAAACGGAACTCCACATCTTGCTACTTTAGCTGCATGAACTCCATATCCACCAACTCTTGGTGCTGCATCTGCAAGTGCTACAACCTCACAACCGGCCTGCATCAACTGATAACTTACAACAAGACCTACATTTCCGGAACCAAGCATCAAAATTTTATTTCCTGGCTTAATATGATGCAGATTCATCATTGTCTGGGCGGCTCCGGCGCCGATTACGCCCGGCTTTGTCCATCCTTCGAAGTTTACCATGTTTTCACTTGCACCAGTTGCAACTAATACTGCATCACCTTTATAGTGTTTTACCTTGTCTCCAATTTTTACTGTCACTTCTTTCTCCGGATATAATCCGACTACAGTAGCATTCAGAATTACTTCTACACCGTATTCTTCTGCTTCTGCCAGAAGCTCCTCTCCGATTTTAAATCCCCTTACTTTTGCTTTGTGTTCTTTAGATCCAAAGAATTTATGAATCTGCTTAAAAAGCTGCCCGCCTGGTCTTGCATTTTCATCAAATACGATTGGCTTTAGACCTTTCTTTGCAGCTTCAATTGCTGATGATAAGCCAGCCGGACCAGCACCAATTACTATCATGTCATAACGTTCTATCTTCATAATCCATATCTCCAATCTGTATGTTTTCTACTTTTCTGGCGTTGCTGAAACTCCATACTGTGTCTGAACAACCATTCCCGCTTCAAGTGGTGTGATACACGTTCTAATATTTGGTTTGCCATCTACAATCATGACACAGTCTGTACATCTTCCTATTGCACAGAAAATTCCTCTTGGCTCATGTGTCTTTGCTGTATATCTGTGAGCCATAACCCCTGCCGCCTTTAATGCTGTGGCAATTGGCTCGCCCTCATATCCTTCCATAGTCTTTCCATCATAACTAAAGGTTACCTTCTTCCTCTTAGGTGTTTCTCCTAATATTGGATGGTTTTCAATTCTATCCATAATGTCATCCTCCTATTGCACAAAAAAGGGGCTGCCAAATGACAGCCCCATCGCTTTACATGATATTCATCTTCTATTCATTAATAATATTAGTTTAATTAAGTTTAAAATTCAATAATATGTTTTGACCATTTTTATTACCCAAAAGGAGTAGTTATGTTACACAAGTCCTCTCTATTCCCATTCCTTTACCAGTTTAAATAGTTGAACCCGATTCTTAATTCCCAGCTTCCGATAGATATTCAGAATATGCTTTTTTAATGTATTAGCACTGATTGCCAGTTCATCACAAATATCTGCATTCTCCCTTCCAGACATCAGCATCTGAAGTATGGTCTTCTCTCTTCGTGTTAAATCAAACTTCATAACAGCTTCGGAGATTGTGAGTTTTTCTTCCATATGATTTTTCAGATTGGTATGCTGTTCCAATCTGTAAGCCAGATGGTCCTTTAGCATATCCAAAATAAATATATCATCATATTGAAAGTCATCCTTTCCTTTCACCCGGTAAAAAGTAATGACACCTAAAAACCGATTATCCTTTGCAATAATCATTTGAAGAGAATAATGCCAGTTATTCGGCTGATATACCTTCTTATAGTAATCAGTATCTACTCTGGTCTCATCACTCATGATATCTGTTTCCCGGTAGATTAAGGACTTCCCACTTAACATGATTCCCATGCTGTAATCCAGCGTCTCATATACCTGAGACATATCCTCTTTACAATGGTACATAACCGGAGCATCTAAAAGCTTTTTCTCTTCACGTGCTGCCAGATAGAAGTCGGCACTATCAAAATCAACCAACATTGCCAAATCCTCCATTAACTCCTGACGCATCTGATCAAAATCGTCCATGGTATATATCTTATAAATAATCGAATTCAACATAATCCAGTCATTGGTTTCTAATTTTTTCATAGATTCTCCTCAACTTTGTGTATTCGATATATTTTAACATATTCTGAATTATAGTTTCTACAGTTTTCTATATTTATTATTAAATAATATAATATTTATAACAATGGAATCAAATATCCAATTCCGGTGGAACATCCAGTTCATCTGACACATATTTTCCGTTTTTCTTTCGCTGTCTGACACATTCTGACAGAAGATATTCAATCTGTCCATTCACGGAACGGAAATCATCTTCTGCCCAGGCTGCAATTGCATCATACAACTTTGGTGAAAGCCGAAGGGGAATCTGTTTCTTTGTATTATCTGCCATATTAGTATAGACTTCCTGAATTTACAACCGGCTGTGCATCGTGATTTCCACAAAGGACAACCAGAAGATTGGAAACCATTGCAGCCTTTCGTTCTTCGTCCAGAACCACAACCTGATTCTCGTTCAAACGTTCTAACGCCATTTCTACCATTCCCACAGCTCCGTCTACAATCATCTTTCTGGCATCAATGATAGCAGATGCCTGCTGACGCTGTAACATAACCGCTGCAATTTCCGGTGCATAGGCAAGATAGGTAATCCGAGCCTCCACCACTTCAATACCGGCTTCATTTACTCTTTCCTGAATTTCATCACGAATTCTTGTTGCTACCGTTTCACTGGAACCACGCAGGCTGCCTTCATCTGCAACTCCATCTCCTGTGGTATCTACATTCGGAGCCACATCATATGGATAGAGACGCACAATATTTCTTAATGCACTGTCACATTGCAGGGATAAGAATTCCTTGTAATTGTCTACATTAAATACCGCCTTTGCAGTATCTGTAATCCGCCAGGTAACTGCAATTCCGATTTCTACCGGATTACCAAGGCAGTCATTGATTTTTTGACGATTATTGCTCAAAGTCATAATCTTTAATGAGATTTTCTTTTGAACCGGTTCTGCTGTGGTGGCAGGATTCTTATCCGCTCCCTGCACATCACCACTCTGATTCAATGTGGTCTTAGCTGCCGGATTGACTGCTGTACAAAATGGATTTACAAAATAAAATCCTTCTTCCTTCAAAGTACCAATATACTTTCCAAACAGCGTCAATACCAATGCTTCCTGGGGTTTTAACACCTTAAGTCCAGGCCATAATAGCCAGGTAATACAAAGTAAAACAACACAAACAATACAAACTACTAAGAAAAACGGATTGCCACCATTTTCATATTTCATTCCACCTATAATTGTACCCGCAATTGCTGCTGCATAAATGAGAATGGATAAAATGAGAACCAGCATACCATTTTTTCTTTTCTTTAATATCTTTTCTTCCATAGTAAATCCCTTCTTTCTTTTTGATATCATCATGATATCACATTCATTTCATTTATGCAACCATAAATTGGAAATACTATTGAAACCATTCTTTCATGGTATCAAAAATCTTCACTAAATCCTCTTCCTCAATAATATAAGGAACCATAGCATACATATATTTCAAGAACGGACGGCTGAACACACCTCTCTCATAGGCAAACTGCTGAAAGCCTTCCAAAGTTTTTGAATCATACACCTCAATGCAGGTACAACCACCCATAATACGCACTTCCTTGATTTGTGGATCCGTAAATCCGTCCATTTCCCTATGGGAAATTTCTTCGATTCTCTTAATCTTACTCATATAATCTTCCCGTTCAAAAATCTCAATTCCCTTCAGCGCAACAGCACACGCCAGTGCATTCCCCATAAACGTAGGTCCATGCATCAGGGCATGGCGGTCATCATCACTGTAAAATCCTTGGAATACCTTGTGATTTGCCACGGTCACCGCATGACCGATATAGCCTCCGGTCAAGGCTTTTCCCAACACTAAAATATCCGGCAGAATCAAATCTGCCACAAAGCGATTACCGGTACGTCCAAAACCGGTAGCCACCTCATCAAAAATCAGCAACACATCATATTGACTGCACAGTTGTCTTGCACGCTCCAAAAAAGAAATATCATACATCCGCATACCACCGGCTCCCTGTAACAGTGGTTCTACAATAAAACAATTCAGCTTATCATGGTATTTCTCAAAGGCTTCCTCCAAGGCAGACAGCTCCGTAGGAATGTGAACCACTTCTTTCTTTTCATCAAAAGCAAAATGGTAATCCTCATCATCTCCCACTTCCATCGCCTTGAATGTATCCCCATGATAGGCATGCTCAAGCGCCAGCACCATAGGACGTTTCCGCCCCAAGTTGGTGTTGTACTGCAAAGCCATTTTCAATGCAACCTCTACCCCGACACTTCCGGAATCAGAAAAGAAACAATAATCCAAATCTCCCGGAAGAAATGTCTGCAACTTTTGGGAGAGCCTTTGTACCGGTTCATGGGTCAATCCCCCCAGCATGACATGACAAAAATGGTCCGCCTGCTCCTTAATCGCAGCCGTAAGCTCCGGATGCTTATAGCCATGAATCATGCACCACCAGGAAGAAACCGAGTCAATTAACTTTTGGTCTTCTGTATAAAGATATACTCCTTCTGCATCCACAATTTTATATGGTGCTTTCATTGTTTTCATTTGTTCATATGGATACCAAATCATATTTTTCTCTCCTCATAAAGTCCTGTTAATACATCTACATCAATATTCAACTCTGTAGCTCCATCCTCTACCTTTGCTAATGTCGGAAGACCGGTCATATATTCACACATGAAAATATTATCCTCTTCCATCACATTTTCATTATGATAATGGTTAAAAATGATTCCCTTGACGGTCATATGCTTTGCCCTCATATACTCTGCGGTCAAAACCACACTATTAATCGTTCCCAGTCCCGCATCTGCAATAATAATAGAAGGAAGGTGCAATTCTTTCACAATGTCCTCTAACTGAATTTTCTCTTCATCAAAGCAAATCGGACATAGAATTCCCCCACTCCCTTCTACTGTTACATAGTCATATTTTTCCAGAGCAGCATTAAATCCTTGCTTTACCACATCCATTTTTACCGGATTTCCTTCCAGACGGGAAGCCAAATGAGGGGAATACGCATTCTCATACACATAAGGACACATTTCTTCTAACGGCTGGCTAATCCCGGAACATTGCCGAACAAACAGGGCATCTCCCGGAATCAGACTTCCGTCTTTGCGACGTTCATTTCCACTCATAGCAGCCTTATAGTAACCGGGATTCTTTCCACATTCCGCTAATTTCTTAACAATCAAACCACTGATATAGGTCTTTCCCATATCCGTTCCGGTTCCTGTAATGAATAACGCACTACTCATCTTCGTTCTCCTTCCAATAATCCGGTGTTACATCCCGATTCAGATTCTCCAACATCTGTCTGTCACTGCGAATGGTAGCACAAGCAACGGTTGTCAGCATATTTCCGGTAATCGTGGCAGATGCACCCGACTGAAAAGCAAGTTCACCATCGTTGGTCAATAATGCACGTCCTGCCGCCAGACGAATATTAGCCAATGGATTAATATAACGGAAAAAGGCAATGGTTCTCAAAATCTCTTCCTCCGTCAACTGTGGAAGATGTTCCAGGGGTGTCCCCGGAATAGGCATTAATGCATTAATAGGAATAGAATCTATGCCAAGTTCAGCCAGACTGATTGCCATATCCAATCGGTCTTCCCAAGTTTCCCCCATACCGATAATACCGCCGGAGCAGGCACACATCCCCTCGGCTTTTACTTTTTTCAGAGTTTCAATCTTCTGTTCATAGGTATGCGTGGTACAGATATTGGGAAAATTCCGTTTTGAGGTTTCAATGTTGTGATGATAGCTGGTCACACCTGCCTCATGGAGTCGATGAAGCTGTTCTTCATCTAAAAATCCCATAGACGCACACAGGTCAATCTTACATTCCCGATGCATGATTTCAAAGGCATGAATCGCCTTCTCAAATTCCTCTCCGCTAAGTGACCTGCCTGCCGTCACAATCGAGAAACGGTCAACGCCCTCACTTTCATGCAGTTTGCAGGCTTCCACAATCGTTTCTTCCGGCAAAAAATCGTAAACCTCACATTTCGTATGATGATGGGCCGATTGCGCACAATATTTGCAGTCCTCCGGGCACCGACCACTACGTCCGTTAATAATAGAACAAAGGTCCACCTTATCTCCAATAAAATGCGCCCGGATACGGTCTGCACCTTCACAAAGTTCTTTTAAATCACAGGACAAAAAGAAAGACAAATCATCCTCTCTGGTAATTCTTCTTCCGTCTATAATTTCCTGTGCCAAATCTAATGCATTCATATGTATACTCCTTCCGGTAAAACTAAGTCTCTATAATAAGCATTCTCTCTTATACCACTACGCCAGTTGACGGTCCCAAATCGGCTTCACTCTTTTGACCAGAACTGCTGCAAAAATACACAGACAGATGTCCCCCGGAACTGCCAAAAGAAAACAGTACAGAAACAATGGTCCAAAGGCAATTGGTGTGTTTATCACATAATTACAAATGATATAGTAGTAAACCATACCTACAACATAGACAATCATCAAACCGGTAAAGTTTGCCAGCAAATACCGAGGGATTGTCTTTTCTTTCATTCGTTCTGCAATCAGACCGGTTACAAAGGTGCCAATACAAAAACCAATGATATAACCGAAGCTGGGTTTCAATATATACCAAATGCCGCCCCCTTCAGAAAAAACAGGAAGTCCAATCAGCCCCAGCACCATATATACCACAACGGAAATCATTCCCTGTTTGGAACCCAAAAGCAGACCTGCCAATGTTGTAAACAGAAATTGCAAGGTAAAAGGAACCACCGGAACCGGGATCTTGATAAACGCACCGACTACAATCAGTGCAGTAAACAGACTACATAGAATTAAACTTTTTGTTTTGCTCATTTGTCAACCTCTTTTTATTATTTAGTTGACAATAGTATACCAAACCCACTTGGATTGTCAACCGTTTTATTTGCTCAAGTTTACAATATGATGTAATAAGATAGATGTAATAAGCTTCCAACTTCTCTTATAAAACGAAACAAGGGCTGTAAAAAACAGTCTTACCATAACCATCGAGCAAAGTTGTAATATCATCCACAACACCGGCTGGCTGTAATCTCCTGTTACCGGTGAATTAATCTCAGCTCCATTTGGTTCTGCATAAGCAATTGCGTAAGTCGAGAATTTGTCTGTCTCAAATGTTAAAGTATAATTGGCAGAATCATATTCTGCATCAATAAACTCTGTCAGAGGAGTAGTACTTCCCTCCGAATAATGAACTCTGATGACTTTATATTCTCTGTCGTTCTTTTCAGAACGCATGTCTTCCGGAACTTCTATTGTAATGGTTATCTTGTTAGAACCGGTCTCATATAACCTACTTGGCTCATTATCACCAATTTTTTTAAAGAGCGAAAGGTCAATGAATCGAATTACAGTGTCTACCTGCTTCTTTGAAGTCAAATCCGGGTCATTGGCAATCATCTGTTCTACAATCGTATTTAACAATTTTGTTACATTTGAATAAGGACTATTTGGATAACATGGGTATTTATATATAGTCTCAGTAGACGTAGAATCATTAATGTATTTATATGTTACTTGCCATGACTCGACAGGGTCAACAGCCAAAGTGTTGCTACCCGTAGGTCTTATAACTTGATAAAGACCTGCAGACAATGACAATGTTTCTATACGACCTCTACTAATTTGTGTTGAATTAATTTTTTAATCACCATTATCTGCCTTTATTGAAGGATTATCCGGAAACTGTACAAAAAAACAGTAGCCATCCGAACTCACTTTAATTAATTTAGATGCATTTCCACCATTTTCCCAAATTAATGGGGAACCCGGTGAATATTGGAAAATTATTGCTGCCTGCACCTTCATCGGCTCCGCAATTGTCACAAGGCTCACTACCATAACAAAACTCATCAGGAACGCCGTCAGCCTTTTTGTAAGTTTCTTTCCTTGTTTTTTCATATGTTTATTGCTCCTCTCTTCTCATGTCGGATACTTTTTCTGCATCTATTCTCCATTTTTGTTACTTCTTTTCTATCAAAGGGCATAAAAATACCCATTTATTTCATAATTGTGTCAATTATACAAAATAAATAGGTACTATTTGGGTACTATTCAGTTTAATTTTGCTAATCTTCATAATGATATTTACAAGAATAAATAATCAAATTTATTATATCCTGCTCACTCCAGTATTCGTTAGGATAAATAGATAAATCGTCTTTATGCTTACGAATAATTCTTTGTGGCGTATCTGTATTGTCATAAACATGCATTATGTCACATATATCAAGTAATTTCTTAATATTACTTATTGATTTATAATACCTGTCAATAACCTTTGAATTTTCTACATCGTGTCCACCAGTAGCGACCATGGATTCTATTCTTGTAATATTAATCTGAGGATCTATTGTCAGAACAAATACGCACTTAATGAAGTATCCTTCTTTTTTAGCTTTTCTTAATATATCTAGCTTATAATCCGATGACAATACCGTTTCAAATGTAAAATCCTCTTTTTTCTCAATAGATTCATATCGCATTTTATCCACCAATATTGTAGCTTCCATATTATCCATTCCGGTTGCAGCCACAATATCATCAGCATTGGTATA
>CAMEWU010000079.1 GCA_945946715.1 uncultured Clostridium sp.
TCTGAAATTCTTTAGAATTTTCAGGGTTGTCTTATTGTTTAATTATCATGGTTCTTAATTGTTGTTAACTTGTTTTACCGCGTCAACGAGTCTTATAATATCACCCGTTTTTATATAAGTCAAGGGGTAATAATAAAGAAAGTTTATTTGTCGAATTTGTTTTAATTGTATATACAATTGTCGACAACTTATCCACATTCTTTATATGTTTATACACATATTCACATTTTGCATCTTGGTTATCCACAATTATATGTAGTTGTGCACATTGGGAGTTTTATACCTTAGATTTCCTTTATATCAAATCAATGGCTTCCTTAACATTTGCCACCCCAATTAATCGTATTCCATCAACTTCTTTAATGTTAGACGCATTGGTTGCCGGAAGAATACAAGTAGTAAATCCCAGTTTCGCCGCCTCTTTCACCCGTTGTTCTGCCATACTTACGCTTCTTACCTCTCCAGTCAAACCTACTTCTCCAAAAATGATGGTATGATCATCTATTGGACGGTTTCGATAACTGGATACCAGTGCAAGTACAATTCCTAAATCAATTGCAGGTTCGGATAACCGAATCCCTCCGGTCAGATTTACATAGGCATCACAACTGCCCAGATGAATTCCTGCCCGCTTTTCTAATACTGCCATCAACAAATTAACCCGGTTAAAATCAATTCCCACTGTTGTTCGTCTTGGCATTTGAAAATTTGTTTGGGCAACAAGAGCCTGTATTTCAATTAGCAGTGGGCGGGTTCCTTCCATAGAACAAACCACCGTAGAGCCGGCCGCATCTACCGGCCTACCTTCCAGCATAACTTCAGAAGGATTTTTTACTTCCCACAAACCATTCTGCTTCATTTCAAATACACCAATCTCATTTGTAGCACCAAACCGATTCTTTACGCTTCGCAAAATACGATAATTGGAACTTCGTTCTCCTTCAAAGTACAATACAGTATCTACCATATGTTCTAATGTTCTTGGGCCCGCAACAGTACCTTCTTTTGTTACATGTCCTACAATAAAAATTGCTATATTCGTTTGTTTTGCAATCTGCATCAAACGATTGGTTACCTCTCGTACCTGCGAAACACTTCCGGCTGCATTATTCACCTCTTCCAGCATCATAGTCTGGATGGAATCAATTATCATGACTTCCGGTGCTACCCGTTCTATCGTCGACGCAATCACATCCAAATCTGTTTCACAGTATAAATACATATCTTTCTGAAATGTACCAAGCCGTTCTGCCCGCATCTTGATTTGTTGAACAGACTCTTCGCCTGATACATATAGCACTCGATGCCCTTCATTGGTCAGATTTCGGCATACCTGTAACAGTAATGTAGATTTTCCAATTCCAGGGTCACCACCAATCAAAACCAGGGAGCCTTTCACTATGCCCCCACCTAATACACGGTCCAATTCTTTCATTCCTGTGCCAATTCGTGTTTCTTCGTCCGTTGTAACCTCTAAAATACTGGCAGGCACCGAAGTTACAGTTTTTACTGTATGCTTTCTGGTGCCTGTCACTACCTTCTCTTCTACAAATGTATTCCATGCTTTGCAGCCGGGACATTGTCCCATCCACTTAGCTGATTCAAATCCACACTCCTGGCAAAAAAACTGTTGTTTTGCTTTTGCCATTTATTATACTCCTTACAGTTTATCAATTTTTACTTTTGCAATTTCATTTGGAGTCAGTTCTACACTAAAGCTTAACTTTCCTCCCAGATTTGTCTTCATTTTACCTAAGTTCGTACCATCCACATAAATTTTGTATTCTTTTCCTGCTTCCAACTCTAAGGTAATCTGTGCATCTTCACTGCATTCCACGCCAAATGTAACCTGACGGTCAGAAATCTGCAAATTATGCACCACAGTCCCCGGTACAGATTCATATACCATGGTTCCATTCTTTTCCAACTTTGTGATTTCCTTAAATGTTTTTATTTTATACAAATCTCCGTTATGCTCAAATCCATCCAATTTCGCTTTTGCCGGTAGTTCTGTATTACCAAAACTCAAGGTACCATTTTCTTCCTTGCGAATTAACTCGTTAATTACTGACATCTTTTTATCCTCCTATTATTCGTAACCATTCCCTGTACCATATATGCCTACACAGAGATGACACTACTGCTGTCCTTCAGTCGCTTTTTCTTCCGTTCCAGCTTCTGATTGTATACTATTATCATATCATGTCCAACGATTTTTTGCTAGCCTATTATCATATTTGTTTTGCCTGAAAATGAAGTTGCTCTTTCCGCACGGTAATTCGTACCGTATCACCATTTTTTACGCTTCCATCCAAAATGGCTTGGGCCAAACCGTCTTCCACCTGAGATTGTATGGCACGCCGCAATGGTCTTGCACCGTACTTTTTATCGTATCCCTTTTTAAAAATAAATTCCTTTACCCGTACATCATATTTCAGCGTAATATTCATCTGTTCTTTTACTCGTTTACTTAACTGGTTCATAAGCAAATCAATAATTTGATGAATCTCTTCTTCCTGTAACGCATGAAATACAATCATATCATCGATTCGATTAATAAACTCCGGCTTAAAGATTCGTTTCACCTCTTCCATAACACCGGATTTCATCTGTTCGTGATCCCGCTCTGCATCCGATGATGAAAAGAAGCCTAACTGCTTGGGCTCTATAATTCGTCCTGCTCCTGCATTGGAAGTCATAATAATAATTGTATTTTTAAAATCAACCTTTCTTCCCTGAGAATCTGTAATATGCCCATCATCTAACACCTGCAAAAGGACATTAAAAATATCTCCATCTGCCTTTTCAACTTCATCAAATAGTATAACAGAATATGGATTTCGTCGTACCTTTTCGCTTAACTGTCCACCTTCTTCAAATCCTACATATCCCGGAGGCGAACCAATTAATTTTGACACGCTATGTTTCTCCATATATTCCGACATATCAACCCGAATCAATGCATCTTCATCGCCAAACATGGCTTCTGCAAGTGCCTTCGACAGTTCTGTTTTACCAACACCCGTAGGACCCAAAAATAGAAATGAACCAATGGGACGATTTGGATCCTTCAATCCCACTCTTCCTCTTCGAATTGCTTTTGCTACTGCTTCAACTGCCTCATTTTGGCCAATTACCCGCTGATGCAGTACCTTATCCAACTCACGTAATCGCTTTGTTTCTTCTTCCTCTAAACGACTTAACGGTATTTTCGTCCATGCAGAAACCACCTCAGCAACATCCCGATCATTAATACCATGCCGCTCTGCATATTTTTGTTTTTCTTCCCGTACCTTCAGCCGTTCCTGCTTCTTCTTCAAATCAGCAATTTCCTGTTTATAAACCTTTGCCTGCTCCAGATTTTCCTCAGTCAAAGCCTGCTCCATCTGATCTGATTTTTCACGGATAATCTTTTCCATTTCCATATATCGGGACGACTGATTCAGAGATGCCAAACGTTTTCGGGAGCACGCTTCATCAATCAAATCAATGGCTTTATCCGGCAAATACCGGTCATTAATATACCGTTCTGACAATGTCACAGCAGCGGTAATTGCACTATCATCAATTGTAATGCCATGATGTTCTTCATAGCAGTGACGAAGCCCTTTTAAAATTTCAATTGCCTGCTCCTTTGTTGGTTCTTCTACATTAACCGGTTGAAATCTTCGTTCCAGTGCAGCA
Organism: uncultured Clostridium sp.; assembly: GCA_945946715.1. Lineage (GTDB taxonomy): Bacteria > Bacillota > Clostridia > Lachnospirales > Lachnospiraceae > CAG-632. Next base: position 3,685 of record CAMEWU010000079.1, read on the forward strand.
TCTTTCTCAATATACTTACGATACTCTGCTGTAGTTGTTGCACCAACCATCTGTATCTCACCTCTGGATAATGCCGGTTTCAGGATATTGGATGCATCAATCGCACCTTCTGCTCCTCCGGCTCCAATCAAAGTATGCAATTCATCCACAAATAAAATTACATTTCCATCCTGAATGACTTCTTCAATCATTCGTTTGATTCTCTCTTCAAATTCTCCCCGGTACTTAGAACCTGCCACCATTCCAGACAAGTCTAAAGAAAGCAGTCGTTTATCCCGAATGGTTTCCGGAACTGTTCCTGCCGCTATCATATTCGCCAGTCCTTCTACAATGGCGGTTTTTCCTACTCCTGGTTCACCTACCAGACATGGATTATTCTTCATACGCCGGCTTAATATCTGGACAACACGTTCCATTTCTTCCGTCCGCCCTACTACAGGGTCCAGCTTTCCTTCCTTTGCCTGTCGTGTCAAATCCCGGCTATACCTGTCTAACATTGGTGTAGGAGATTTTGTTTTCTTTTTCCCTCTGTTTCCTACATACTCATTACGAGCTGCTGACGCTTCAACGCCCATTGCCACACGAATATCCACATAAAGCTTCTGAATATCAATGCCAATACTGGTTAATAACTTCATGGCAATACACTCCGGCACTTTTATCATAGCTAATAAAAAGTGCTCTGTTCCTATCCGGTCACACTGGGTTCGTACTGCTTCCGTTTTACTCTGATCCATTACTTTTTCATACATAACTGTATATGGATGCCGGTTCTTAGTTGCAAGCATACCACTCCCCACAATACTATTCTCAATTAACTTCTCAATTCGTTCTTTTTGAATACCGTTATTTTCCAACACTTTTGCCGCAACATTCTCTGCCTCTTCCATGATTCCAAGCAACAGATGTTCACTGCCAACACAGTCATGCTTTAATCGTTTTGCTGCTTTTAGTGCTTCATTGATAGAAATTTCTGCCGCCTTTGTATACTGACTCATCATATTTCCTGCTCCTTTTCTTCTACCATAATGTCAATTTGAGACTGTCTTGAAGAGAACATATCATACATTCCTCTTACAAGTTCCTGCATCTCATCTAAACTGATATCCTTACAAATTGCCTGAGCAACTATCATCTCCATATCTGAATGAAGATTTTTCACATGGTGATTCCGATTTTCTAAACTTACCGATACAACTGCCCCATTTCTACGATCAAGCTTCACATATCCATCTTGCCGCAACAATGCATAGGCCTTATTCACCGTATGCATATTCACACCTAAGTCACTTGCCATTTGCCGGACAGAAGGTAACGATTCGCCTTCCTTTAACATATCTTTTGCAATTCCCATAATAATCTGGTTTCGTAATTGTATGTATAAGGCTTCACTACTATTAAAATCTATTTCTATCAGCATAGTACCACCTCATTTATCTTTTGTTATATCTATGCTATAACACAAGATAAAGGATGTCAAGTTCCAATCGATTTTCTCGCAAACAATAGGCATAAAAAGAAGTCCTGCTATCTGCAAGACTTCTGTTTTCTAACCTGCTATTCCTTCTCTTCTTCTGATTTTTCTTCCGATTTATTTTCGGTCAATTCATCATCTAAATCTGCATATACTGTCACTGTATCTTCTTCCTTATCCTTTTTCAGATATACAGCAAATCCAATAACCAAACCCAGCAGAATAACAGCAACGCCACTTAGAATATATAATATCACTTTTAAATTCCGGACCATTTCTGTCTCCGATACTACCGGAACTTCCGTTGTATTCTCTTCCGTTGTCTCAGAAGATTCCATGATTTCTACCCGTTCTACATAACGCTGATAGGTTCCTTCTTTTGTATCATACCAGTAAAATCCTGCTTCACCACTGATATTCATGGCATAAACCAGAACAAATTCTGTATCTCCATCCTTAGCATAAGCAGTAATCTTCTGTCCTTGTATCTCTAACTCAACTGCTTCAAAACCAACCGGTATTGCAACCGTTTCATCCGGAGTTACAATAATATACCGGTTTGCTGCTGCCTGAAATTCCATGTATGGTGTAAATACCTTTGCTTCTTTATCCCAGATAAACCAACTACCCTGTTCCTCTGCATCCAGCAGATATACAATCTGAAATAACTGATTTGGTGATTTATATACTGTAACAGTAACATCATCCTCATAGGTTTCTTCACCAGCTGTAAACCCTTCCGGAATCGTCACTTCTGCCATCTGTTCCGCAGTCGCAAAGCTATAAGCAACTCCATCAATGGTAACTGCCGATGGTTCCGGTTCTTCTTCCACCTCTCCACAATTAACATTTAATACATATGTTCTCTGTGTTCCGTTCTCAGCTGTAACTACTATATAAGTCTTATTGGCTCCCGGTTCTAAGTCATTATTATGAGAAACGGAAACCTTTGCTTTGCTGTCATTCGCTACTGCACTAACAACAATCGACTTGGTATCTTCCGGAAGTTGAACCGTATAACTGGTTGTCTTTGATTGAAATGCCGGTTGTAGTGTTCCCGGAGAAATTTCCAGACTTTTCAAATAATTATCTCCGGAGCCGGTTAATGGTGCCTGTGTTGACTGGGTACTGTCACCATTACCGTTACCACTTGTGTTTTCTTCCGGTGCCTGAGGTGCTGAAACGGTAACAGTTGCTCCGGCATGGGAGATTTCCAAAACACTCTCATCCCATCCATATGCTTCACCACCACTGGTAGAAATACTGGTACTTCCATTTCCAATTGCTTTAAAGTTTAATGTGGCAGATAAACTGGTTTGTGAACCATCCCCATATCCGGCAATTAAAACAGTTCCACCTCCACCGCTTCCGGAACCACCTGTATATTCCAATACCGATGAATCGTAAGAAACAGATAGGGAATAGGACCCGATTGCTGCATCAGTAGAAACGGAAACTGTTGCTGTAACAGTATCCCCGATTGTAAGACTACTTCCAGATAACGCGATGGACACATTTGCTGTTGCTGCATGAACCGGCATATGCATACTCATAACACATAAGACAGTTGCCAATATAAACGCACTACATTTCTTTATTAACTGTTTCATTCTTATTCCTCCTGCATTATTGCTGTATTGGTGCCGCACCAATAATCTGCTTCTGTACCTTTAGTAAATCCAGTGCAGATACGGAGCCACTCCGTTTTACATTTGCCGCTTCCAGATATGCACCATCCAGTGAAGCTGCGCCAATCAAATGCTTCTGTATCTTTAATAAATCTAAGGCATTAATCAAACCGTCTCCCGAAACATCGCCATAAATAACTACTGTATAGCTGTATGTGTTGGTTCCATCCGAAACCCGAACAATATTTCCGGTTCCTACTGTACCTGTATTCACTGTAGTTCCATCTGATTTATATACCGTTGCCGTACCGGATGAAATTCCCAATCCATTAATCATAGTTGCTGCATCGGTTCCAACCGAAATGCCGGACAATTGTGTTCCGCTTACCTTGTATGTGGTATTCATAGTTGGGCCTTCCGGTGTGCTTGGCTGAGCCGGCGTATTAGGCTGTTCCGGTGTTCCAGGCTGAGCCGGTGTATCCGGTATATTTCCGGAAGCATCTTTCCGGACTATGGTTATATTATAGGTTCTGGTTGTTCCATTCTGTGCTGTCACTGTTATCGGAACCACATTGGTTCCTACTGCCAATGCAATACTTCCAATTCCGGCGATACTTGCTTTTGTATGTACCGTTGTGGCAGAAACAGATACGGAGCTGACATCATTTGACACAATCAGAGAGTAATCTGTATTTCCACCGGTAAAGGTTGGTGTCAGGCTATATCCGGATATAGATAAACTGCTTAACCAGTTATTCGGACTACCGGAATCTGCCGGTTTTGCCACTGCCGTTTCCGGCATATTCTGATACACCGGTATCTTAAATACCAAAGCAGAATTTAACAATCCATTATTCTTATATGCTTTATACATAGAAGCCGCCTCACTTGCCGGTGCCTGAACATTCGTCATATATTGATGTCCGTATAGATTTCCTGTGTATACCACATTAAACTTCTGGGTATATAACGTATCCTGCCCACGGTTAATGTAAGATTTTCCTATGAATTCCGAGCCACCCATAATAGCTTTATATGCTGAATTCCACGGTCTTCCATAAGTACCGGAAAGAGATGCCCATGCAAGCCCTTTATTCACAGCTCCTCCACCAGCTGAATCCACAGAACCGACATTAAAGAAATTAAAAATACCCGGATAATTCGTACTGGTTCCGGTAGCATTCACACCTGCTGTCTCTCCCATTTCCTGCCGCATTCGAGATGCCAGATGATATGGGCTTACATCATATGTTGCTGCTGCTTCCATCAAAATATCAGAAAATGTACGTGCTTCTCCAGTCGGGCAGCTATTCAACATAAAACTGTTGGCTAAAATTGCTTCAACTCCTGCCGCATTATGAACACTGTTGTCATATGATAGCTGCTCAAAAGCAAAAATATAGGTTTCATATAAATATGTACGAGGATCCATGTAATAAGAAACTAAATCCTTGGAAGCAGCAAACCATGTCCTTCCATCATAAGAATACCAAGTATCGCTGGCCCAATCATAACCGACCGATGTTTCTCGCCAATTATAATGAGGAGCCGACGCCGTACCCTGCACCAGATTCTTAATCTGACCCTGCTTGTTTCTTTCATTTTCAATTACTGTATTCCAGTCCAGTCCGGTCTGCACTGCAACAAATTTCCAATCAGAATGCAGTGCGTGCAAATCTCGTAAATAAGGTTTATAACTCTCAGGGAACCCCTGTGCCGTAAGATATGCTTCAAAATCACCATCTGTATTCGTAACAGTCACAAACTCTGCCGAAACATATCCTGTATAACTATCCGTAGTTCCGGATTTTGTAAACGTCACATGATACCAGTTTGTATCCGGCTGATCCAAAATTGTCAATTCCTGACCACCACTTATTTTAGTCAGTATTGTAGAATTCGTATTTGGTTCCTGGCGTACATTCAAATTCGTTACTCCCGGCGTTACCTGTGCTATTGTTTCAGCCATAACAGTGTATTCCGTTTCAAGAATACCTGTACCATGAAACATATTTATAGCCAAAAGAACACTCAGGCCCATTGCCAAAAGCTTTGTTCCTACGTTTTCTCTTTTTTTCATCTATGTATCCCCTTTATCTGAATTATGTTAACCGCAAGATATTGTCATTCATAATTACTGTACCACAATATAACATAAAAATCATCTTTTTTTCGTTTTTCCCAATATTTTCATATTTTCTTCATTTTTTTGGCAAAAAAATGCCCAAGAGTATATTACTCTCAGGCATTCTAAAATCCCTATGCTTCATCAATTGCTTTTCCAATATCGTGACGCATATATTTGTTTTCAAAGGTAACCCATTCAGTTGCCTTATAAGCATTGGCTCTGGCTTCTTTCAAATCTGTTCCCTTTGCAGTAATTCCAATCACTCTTCCCCCATTGGTTACAATTTTTCCATCCTTCCATGCTGTACCTGCATGAAATGCATAGTACCCTTCTTTACCTTTGAAATTATCCAGCCCCTTCAATTCATATCCCTTTTCATAAGAAACCGGATAGCCATCAGAAGCTAACACCACACAAACAGCTGCGTTATCTTCAAATTGCAAATCAATCTGATCTAATGTACCATCGATACAAGCTTCCATTACATCAATGATATCGTTCTTCATTCTCGGAAGTACTACCTGTGCCTCCGGGTCTCCAAACCGTGCATTATACTCCAACACCTTTGTTCCCTTTGGTGTAATCATCAAACCACAGAATAGAATACCTACAAAATCTCTTCCTTCTGCTTTCATGGCAGCCATTGTCTTTTCATACACTTCTTTCTGACAAAATGCATCTATCTCGCTGGTATAAAATGGACTCGGAGAAAATGTTCCCATGCCACCAGTATTCAAGCCCTGATCTCCATCCTTTGCGCTCTTATTATC
>CAMEWU010000080.1 GCA_945946715.1 uncultured Clostridium sp.
TCGTATAACTGAATAGACTCTTTCGTGTGCAAGCACCCGACGAGTCTTTCAGTTATACTCTTGCATGGCTCAAAGCTTACGTGCAAACCATAATTTACATCAATCACCCTTTAACAATAACCAGTTTTTGTCCCGGAGTCAGTTCATCCCGTTCCAGCTGATTTACTTTCCGAATAGAATCAATGGATGTGTAATACCGTTTTGCTATATTCCACAAAGTATCCTCCTCTTGCACCATGTAGCCAATAATACCGGCCAATTGATTCATCTTTTCATAATCAATTTCTGAAATACTCATATCTGTAATAATCTTACACTGCTTTTTTGCAAAAGCAATGATACTCAGATTGACCACAGCCTTAATTTCCACTTCATCACTACCCAGCATGATACTATTTATCTGTTCTAATGTAGGTCGTACATGATAAATGGTATCCGGAGATAAATCTTTTGCCTCTACCAGATATGTAAATGGAAGAAATCCCGTTAAAGAATTCATCGGACGGGTATCATCCTCTGCTATATAAACAATCCGGACTTCTACTGCTCCTTCTACCATTAATCCTTCTTCTGTAGCATGAGTGTCATCTACTTTTACTGTACCCTCCACATAGCACACCTGTAAAATGCCTGCTTGGTTTTCCTTCCGTTTTAACCGTTCTACGATTCTGGTTTTTGCATTATTTCTGGTAAGCAGAGATTCATAATCAAAATTTTCCGTCTCTACATCAATACATGCGGTTGTAGAAAACATATCGCCTAATAATTCCAGTTCTTCTTCCTGATAAATTCGAATTTCCAGCTCCAGATTTGCTTCCAGATTTAATATCCGCTCTTCTCCGTCTTCATCTGGCTCCACTGTTAATTGTGATTCTCCCAAAACCACACCAATATCTGCAGTCATTCCCTCCATAGAACCTACACATTCTACTTCACCATTAAATGGAATATCCAGATTCAAATATTGCAAAGGCATCTGTTCTTCCGCCCGATAAATCAGAAAGATTTCCAATTCTCCCCGAATACCAATTTTATTATCCAAAGGCTTGGTTTCTACTTCGTTTACTGTCACAGAATGCCAGATTAGTTTACGAATATTGGGTTTGCTTTGTGGAATCGGCACTAATTCCCGCACACGGAATACATCTTTTTGGTCGGCAACTGTTCGGGTATAGGGAACCTTTTTATACATACACTGGATATTATCCCCATTTTCAATCCCTTCTGCACCTTCCAGCACATCTTGCTCTGTCACATCAATTTTCATTTGAAGCAGACCTTTTACCGCAATCTTACGGGAATGAATCATAGAAATATTCAAATCTTCCATTTCGCAGCTGACGCTGGTATCATAGGACGGAAGCAAATCATCTACATTAATTGTTTCTTCAAAGCCTACACTTCCTTCCATGGAATCCAGTTCACCTTCTGCTTTCGCTACCGAATACAGAATCTTATAGCTTACATGTCCCTTTACCCGTATCCGGTCTACCATGGGTTCTGTTTCATCTATTACCACCTGTCCCTGGCTGATAATGATTTTATCAATATCCTGTCTGCTGTCTGACACATTAAAATCTTCATCTATGGTAAGCTGTACAAGCTTTGATACTTTATGGTTGTTGGTGCGAATCTCCTTTTTCACTAGCTGCATGTTGTTTTCTCCTTTCCTGTCATGTGTCCATTTTCCACTTGACGCTTCTTACGCTGATACTATTTTATGAAATCGAAAAAGAAATATTCCTTGAAAAACATTTTCAGATTATTCATAAATCACTGGAAGATTTTGATTTTCACATTTTACAGCAACATACGGATAAGACATTCCATCAATTCGAATGGTTTCTCCTTCCACCCCAATCAGATTCGTATCAATATAAACCGCTTGAGATGTACGGTACAACGAATTTACAGTAACGGAACAGCCACCCCTTTGCTGTGCTCCATATCCGACTACAATATACATATACTCTCTGGTTGTGAACGTCAGCTTAAATGGACTGGCTTTCTTTTCCTCAATGATTTCAACCAATTCTTTTGGCAGCCGCCCTTCTTCACATACTGTAAACTCCAAGTCCACACGCTCTTCCGTATTTTTAATATTTTCACCAGTAACTTCAGAATCACTGCTATTTCTATCTTCTTTACTTGTTCCTGTTAAAGGATTGGCACAGGCAGTGAAACATAGAATAGACAATAGTACAATTCCCAATACTTTTTTCAGACAAGAAAAACGCATATATTTATGTACTCCTTTGGAGAATGAATCCTCCATTGCTTTTCATAAATATATGCGTTGGCGTTATGGTTCTATGCGTTATTCAGTTAATCTAATCGGAAGATTGCAAACTTCTTTTACATCTGTTTCCTAACAATCTTATACTCATCACCCTGCTGATAAAACGGACATTCCTTATAATTACCGCTTAAGAACCGGCTCATTTCATCCTCATCCAGTTCCATAAGACAGGTATAACATTCATATTCATCATCATATTCATAATTCATACAGCTATCACATAAATCTGCCATTATAGTTACCTCTTTTCACATATATAAAATATAAATGATTGTAACAAATACCTAGAGGAAATACAATTTATATACTATAAAATATAGTAACTTTCTCTATACAAATTCCACTCCTTCTTTTCTCAGCTTTTCAAAATACCTGTCTCTTTTTTTATCAAACATGGTGCCAATCGCAGATTCATTTACTATCACTTTATATCCATGCCTGACAGCTCCCAGTGATGTTAACGCAACACATCCCCCGCCATCTACACCTACCACTTCTATACATTGTATCTCCTGCTCTTTCAAAAATGTATCCAATTCAGGGTTTGAAAATGCATCCCCTTTATATTTTACAAATACCTTGTCTGAAACTATATGAAGCTTGTCAACAAACTCAACTTCTTTTGTTCCTTCATACGCCTGAAATGGAGCAAACCGATTCATCATATTTTTCTTCATAACATTCTTAATATAAATGACCAAATTATCTTTATTGTCATCTATTACCTGATTCACTTTTCCAATGAGGGCTTGATTATCATACTTAAAATATGCCGCATGGCCTTCCCCAACACAGACATTCTGCATATCAATGACTAATAGTGCTTTTTTCATTTCTCCTATCCTTTCCCAATCAAATTTCCATGTTCTCAACACTTTGATTATTCATCCAATCCCAACAGAAAATTAATTGTCTTTGCCAAAGTCTGCATCTGTATCTTCGGCTGATAGAATTCCGCCATAGGATTTTTACGATAACAATTGTTTACAATACAAGAGAGCTGAATACCGGAATAAGCTGATGAAATATAAGTCAGCAATTCCACTTCACTTACTCGGGCATGTAACTCACCACTTTCCAACTTCTGCTTATAAAACTCCGAGGTACGAAGCATGATGTATTCCTTATTCCCAATTCCTTTTGCATCTCCAAGAATTTTCTCAACTCTGGCAGGTGCATTCATTGCAAGAACGGACAACTCAAAATCCACCTTTTGAATCCCCATCAGTTCTTCCGCCATAAAATCAGCCAGCATATCTGTAATACGATTTGTGACCTCCCTGACCGGAATTTCATCTGCATGTGAAAATATTTCATCTACCTTGTCCTTGATACTGACTCTTTCCCTCAGTTCCATCAGCATATCTGCAAATATCTCGTCAATATCATGGTAAAACCGGTAGATTCCACCCTGACTAAGACCGGTACGGTTAATAATATCCTGCATGGTCACCGTACTCACTGTCTTTTCCAGACACAACTCATATGCAGCACCAGTAATCATTTTCTTTTTATTTTCAATATATTCTTTCGTTACTTTCGGCATGTGATTCCTCTCCTTTACATGTTGTTGCCTTTACCAAAGTTTCAAACACTGCATCCATGCCCGCTTTGCCCGGCATATGTCCTGAATTGTCTATCACCTGACAATGTAAATATGGATTATCAGAAGCATCTATTACACTCACTATATCCGTAGTGGAGGTCACAATATCTGTATCCCCTTGCAAAATGTAATATGGCACACTTATCTCCAGCAACTCCTCAGTCAAATCTAACCGCAGCAGTTCTTTCCACAATCGAGAGCTTGTCGTCGTTTCATTCACCATAATTGCCTTAAAATCTTTAAATGTGTAATCATTAATACCACAGCCTAATTGATCCCAATATACCATAATAAACCGGTCCGTAAATACTGGAAATAACCCTCTGCACCCTACAGAAAAGGGTATTGGTGTACCTGGTCCCCCATGGAGATTAATTACAATGGGAAGGTCTTTGCTTCTTCCTTCTACTAAAACTTTCTGTGGTATGTTCCTCAAATGAAATGTATATAGTTCAGAGATTTCATTTTGTTCTATTATCTGTTTTCTACTGATTCCCATGCCATTTCTCCTGTTAAAATGAATATGGTTTCATTTTAATTAATCACAGCGAAGTTGTCAATACAAAAATGAATATAGTTTCATTTTATGAAAATTCACAAAACACTCCTGACCATGTACAAAACCATTCCTCGTTTGGTTGAACTTTACAGGATTTCATGGTATAATTTAAAATTAACAACTAATATTGGGTAGTATTGTAAAATCAGGGAGTAAAGTATGAAAAAGAAGCACAAATCATTCAATTTTATTTTTTTAGAACTCTGTATCATTTTTATGTATCTGTTTTCCTTTTATGAAACCGGCATGTTTCAGGGTTCAGTAAGTCCTTTTGTATACATATTTGAAGTTATTATGACCGTTTTGACCATCACCAGTATTATTATTTGTGTGAAAACATCAAATAAAATCAGTAAAATTGATTCCTTAACAGGCATAGGAAATGTTGACTGGATTATGGCAAAAGGTGGCAAGATGCATTTTCAGAAAAAATTATCACAGTACACAGCTATTTTTCTGAACATGAAAGAAAGTAAATATATGAATGAAAAGTTCGGAAATGCCATGGGAGACAAGATTATACATGACTATGCCCAGAATTTGCAGTCCTATTTGAATAAAAAGGGATATGTCGGACGAATGGGCGGAGACAATTTTTATATCTATGTTAAAAATGAGTATTTGGACGAATTTCTAGAGTATTTAAGAAATATAACATTTACTATTGAATGTGATGATGATTTGATTGAACACAAGGTAAAGGTTCGGTGTGGAATTGTTCGCGTCACAAATGATATTGAATATAGAGAGATTATGAATCATGCTTCAACTGCCTTGGCAATTGCAAAGGAAACCGGACCGGATTTTGTGGAATATGATGAATCTATGCAAAAAGAATTCCTGGCTGAGAAGCAGATTCTGGCTGATTTTAAGATTGGTTTGGCCAACAATGAGTTTGTTCCATATTATCAGCCAAAAGTAGATTCCAAGACATCACAGTTATGTGGAGCAGAGGCATTAGTTCGATGGATTAAAGATGAAGCCATCATTTCCCCGGGTGCCTTTGTGCCTGTTTTAGAAAAGAATAATCGAATTACAAAACTGGATTTCTATATCTTTGATCAAATGTGTAAAGACTTAAGAACATGGATTGATTCCGGTGTAGAGCCAGTCAGAATCTCATCCAATTTTTCGAAACAGAACTTAAAAAATGAGCATTTTGCAGAAGAAATTATAGATATCATGAATAAATATTCCTTGGACGGCCATTACATCGAAGTAGAACTTACAGAATCAAGCTGTATGGAAGACTTTCAGTTATTAAAACAATTCTCAGATAAGATTAAGAATGCCGGTATAAAATTAGCGATTGACGACTTTGGTACCGGTTACTCCTCCCTTTCCATGCTGCATGAATTTGATGCCGATATAGTCAAGCTTGACAAATCCTTCCTGGATAGTGCGACTGCCGGAAGCAGACGAAGCCAAGTCTTCATCCAGGATGTCATCAGCATGGTAGATGACTTGGAGGAAGCCACTATTTGTGAGGGTGTAGAAACGGAGGAACAACTGGAGTTCTTAAAGAATGCCGGATGCAATATGATACAGGGTTACTACTTCGACAAGCCGCTTCCAAAGGATGAGTTTGAAAAACGGCTTAAAAAACCTCAGTATTGATTAGTTTCCAACCATAGTTTTCATTGTATAGGCAATCTTTATAATATCATCAATTCCGGCTTCCTCAATGCCAACGTCCTTAATCGGCTTCTCTGCAGACAAATCACTGATGAGAGCAGCTGCAGTCATTTCTGACTTCATAAACTTATATCTGACTATGTTATCCGATGCAGAAATAATCTCTGCCTTAGGATGTTCCGGTACTGCAGAGTCGTAATACTCAACGACAAGTGTACGATATGGAGCGATTCTTTCTACGATTTCAGAAAGATTTCCGTCCTCCATCATGACACCGTTATTTATGATAATCAGTCTTTCGCAAAGCTCCTGAATATCCCCTAAATCATGAGTGGTAAGTATGACGGTTGTGCCCCTTATAGCATTGATTTCTTTTATGAATTTGCGAAGTGCGAACTTTGAACCTACATCAAGCCCAATGGTCGGCTCATCAAGGAAAAGTACCTTTGGGGAATGAAGCATTGCAGCAGTAAGGTCACCTTTAACACGCTGTCCAAGGGACATTTGCCGCACTGGTTTATTCAGAAGCTCCTGTATTCCCAATATGGAATCCATCACCGCAAGAGTTTCGTTGTATTCTTTTTTGTCTATTCTATAAATGTGCCGGAGTAATTCAAAGCTTTCCTCCAGCCGTAAATCCCAGTTCAGTTGTGTGCGTTGTCCGAACACGACACCGATGTCCCTCACTACCTCTTTTCTGTGTTTTGCTATGTCTCGTCCGTCAATCAGCACCTCCCCTGATGTAGGCGTCAGGATACCTGTCATCATTTTTATAGTAGTGCTTTTTCCTGAACCGTTTGGTCCGATAAATCCGACGATTTCTCCCGGTCCAACATGAAAGTCAAGTCCGTTTACAGCTTTTATAATCTTCTTTTCATTTTTGAAAAGAGCCTTTACTGTACCTCCCAGTCCTTTACCCTTTTCCGCAACACAATATTCTTTATATAAACTTTTTACCTGTATCATATTATTTCTCCTATCAATTTCCTGCACTCTCGTATCTTCTCATTCCTATCTTAAATACAAGGCCGGCAATCAACATTGTAACAATACCAACAGCAAGGGTTATCCATATTCCCATTCCGCCTGTTGAAAATGCATGTTCTATTCCAAGAAGTTCAGACGCCGGATAGAAAGAAACCCAGCCGATTGGTATCACAAAGGTCAGTATCAACTGCATAGCCTCCGGATACATGGATATGGGATACATCGTAGTTTTATCAAAAATTTCCTGTGTGAATTGTCCGAAGTCATTGGCACTTTTGGTCCAAAATGAGGTTGAACCCAACAAAATATAAATACCTCCACGGATTAACGTAGCACCAATCAGCATTACAATAATTTCCACAACATTTAAAACCGTAAATGAAAAACCTGTCTTCACACAGCCATATACAAAAACAAGTATTCCGGGAATTAAATCGGTTAACCCGAACACATTAATATTCGTGAAAAAAAACTGATATAACACACTCAATGGCCTCGTAAGAAACCGGTCGAAATCCCCCTCAATGACATAGAATCCCATGAACCAGCCCTGTACGAAGAAAATCATGGAAAGGGCATGGGAAATAACAGAAATTCCATACAGAAATGCAAGCTGTCCATAGCTCCAGCCATTGATTTCACCAAACTGCTCCACAACGAATTTTATCGTTGCAAAGCCCAGTATAAACTGTATGGGATTTGAAATCAGCCAGCCCAGTATATTGGACGGATATTCAACAATTGTAAGGAGTGCCATTTTTATGTTGCACATTGTGACTCCAAAATAATGTGCAATAGAAGAACCTAGTTTTTTCATATCCTCAGCCTCCCTGTACCATAACTTTCTTCAGCACCTTTTTGGATAGCAGATAAAACAAAGCTGCAAGCACCAATGCCCATACAAGCTGTATCAACATACGTCTACATATCTCATTATTGGTTGCGCTTCCAATATAAATATCAAGTGGAAGCTGATAAATGTATACAAATGGCAGCAAGTTCAGTATATTTGCAAGCCAGTCCGGGAAAAACCATACCGGTATAATGCTTCCCGACAATAGTCGTATTAAATGTTTTTTCACCTGATACAGTGCATCCATGGATATTGCTGTAAATGCCCACATACCGAAGATTGCCGCCAGAAGCCAGTTTATCGCCATTGACAAAAAAAGACTTGCCACAAACATTGGTATTGCTGACAGTGACACGATAGCCGGAACTTTAATCAGCAGACTTCCAATGAGTAATATAGGCAACAGATTCTGAACAAGCAGTGCAATAAGGCTTCCAATATCCTCTGCCAAAAAGATGCCGAACACATTCACCGGTCGCATCATATCCGTGGCAATACTTCCCTTTTCCACACTCTGCTGTATCCTTCTTTCAACTCCCGTTGTAAATAGAACCGAAAGTGCTGAGGACATTACGGTATAGGTCATCATACTGTCTGCAGTAACACCATTTTCAAAGGTTTCATTTCCGAACAGTGCCTTCCAGAAAAATGCAGTTGTTATCATTATGATTGATTGCATCAGAATATTTCCGTACACATCAAACTTATAGGTGAAGCTGCGTATAATACGGGTTTTACAGATGTACAGATATTTGTCGAGCCTGCCGTTAAGCATCTGTCGTTCCTCCTTTTCTCAATTGTCCCGGTGTAATTCCTGTCATTTCTTTAAAGGTCTTTGCGAAAAAGCTTGCTCCTGAAAATCCCGTTTCATAAGCAATTTCCGTTATTGTCAAATCGGTATTTAGTAAAAGTTCAATACTTTTCCCAATACGATAACGTCTTACATAATCGATAGGCGTGGAATTTACATACCGCATAAAAAGCTTTGTACATGCTGTTCTGCCCACTCCCCCTGCCTTACACAGCAAATCAAGGGTGATTGTTTCCTTATAATGCTCCTGAATATAAGCGATCATTCTCTTGATGATTTCAAAACCACCATCATACTTATGATTCCCTGTATCATTTTGAGGAATATTGTTATATAGAAGTTCCCACACATTATAGACTGCTTCTATCATTTTCAATTCACAATTCTCTTGCTCTGACAACTCATAAATAAAACTGAGTTTTTCAAGCACGGTTCTTTCCCATGGTACACTTTCGTGTAAAAGCAAATATGGTACAGACGCATTGGCAATAACCGGATATACAAACTTCTCTTCTATATGCTTGGAAGAACATAGAAGCATAGGATGGAAAATAATGCAGTCAAGCAGACAGGATTCATCCCCTAATATCAACAGGTGAAGTTGCCGGGAATTTACGAAAAGTCCCTCGCCCTTATTGATTTTTATAATACTGTCGTTAAGTTGATAAAATGCACTACCCTCTTTGATATAGATGAACTCAATATCGCTGTGCCAATGCACTGACATTCCTACAAGAATCTGTTTTGCCGGAATAAAATTACGCCTGCAAAAAAGAGGAAAATCCGGATTATCATATCGGATATTTTCAGAACCGTCCTCTTTTATATCGGGTATATCCGAATATTTCCTATAACAATGCTCTGCTTTTTCCACAGCATTCACCCCCCCCTTGCCGTTCTGATTGTATAACTATACCACATTGTCTTTGGAA
>CAMEWU010000081.1 GCA_945946715.1 uncultured Clostridium sp.
ACTGACCGAAGCGAAAGCGGGTCTGCATTAAGCATATAGATTCGAAGCCGAATGGAATACTAGTACGTTAAACCTTAATTTAACAAACTTTAACTTGTAATGCCTTCCGCACCTCCACCAAATTCGGTAAAATCATCTCTGCCAGTTCTCTCATTTCTTCTGTTGGTTCTGCTAAATCCGGCACCATTATGGGACGCAGACCACCGCTATGTGCAGCACGAATTCCATTATAGGAATCCTCGATAGCATATGCCCGTTCCGGCTTCACTTGTAATTCTTCACAGGCTTTTAAGAAAATATCCGGTGCCGGTTTGCTCCGCCTTACCATATCGCCACATATCACTTTGTCAAAAAAAGGAAGAATTCCCCCATCCCGAAGTTCTGCCAGAACTATCTCACTTCGTGTTGAAGATGCTAATGCAACTGCTATTCCCTGTTCCTTCAAATACGTCAGCAACTCTATTGCACCTGCCTTCAACGGAAGCCGTCCTCCACTATAACGGTGGTGAAACAAATCTGACATTTCCCTTTTATATTCATCATAAGGAAAGTCTGCTCCATACCAAATAAGCATTTTTTCTTTGGTTGCTTCCCGGTTCAACCCCAGACATTCCCTGCATGCTTCTTCTATGTTTTCTATCCCGTATCTTTCAGCAACCACTTGCCAGCACAGGATTACTAATCTTTCAGAGTCAAATATCACTCCATCCATATCAAATATAACTGCATCAAAAGATTTTACATCACTCATGCTTGTTTTATCCTCTCTCAAAATATCTGTAAATTTCTAATAGTTACATTTTATAGTATCCCTTTTGGGGAATCAATACAAGCTCCCGCACCCTTTCCCCCTCCTCCACATATACTATACAGAACCCTAATTTAAAAAGGTATGTGACACTATGGAAAATTATGCAGTTTTATCATTAGAAACCCACCTGTATTTTGCAAGAATCATGAAAGAACATTCCCTGTTCTTAATGGCAGGATTTCCTTGCAAGGATGAATCATGGATTAAGAAAGCCGACTGGTTCCGTGAACAGTTTGAAGACCTGCTCCGGAACGTAGTGCGAATGAGTAACCAGCGTGTAACCCCTTGCATTCTATGTGCCAATGAGCTGACAACAGAATTTACCATACCGGCAGAAGAACGAACTTCCAAACTTAGCGGTGTACCAATTGATACCCAGATTACCTGCGATACGAAAGAGCTTCGTGCCAGACAGCACCGGAATATGAATCACAACATGAACCGGAATATGAACTGTCGGAATCATTCCACTTGCCCAAACGACCGAATGCTATTCCAGCAAGTACGACGCATAAATGAACGGGCATTACAATTGGTAAATGGTCTCATTGATTTTAAAGAATGTCTGCTAAAAGAAGTTCGCAACGGAAAACTATTCAATGCCAATTACCCGCTGCTGATTCAGCATATTATAAGAGAAGCAAAGCTCTATCGGGATACCATAATGAATTTACAGCAAAACCGTACCTGTAACCATGAAACTCTCCTGGGTACGGAAACCTTCTGGAATCAGATTATGATGGAGCATGCTTTATTTATTCGTGGTCTGTTAGATCCTACCGAATGTCAGTTAATCGATACTGCAAATGATTTCGCCATGGATTATAAAAAACTCCTTGAAATAGCAAAGGAAAAAGACTGTGAAGCCTCCGAAAAATTAACCAAACGAACTCTTGAAAAGACCATAGAATACAGCAAGTTCAAAGTTGCCGGAACAGAAGGAATTCTGGACTGCAAGATTGCTTCTATCATCTTACCGCTTCTTGCCGACCACGTACTTCGGGAAGCCAATCACTACATCCGAATCCTGAAGGTCGGAATCCGTGAGGAGGATGTATAAATGTAACTTTGCAATTATCCATGTAACAACAAGACACGATACTATGAAATTGAAGCCATTGAAATTCCTATTGTATACAACCGTTACGGAGATTACGACCCCAACGGTCTTCTGTATGTGTTAAAGAAAGATGCTTCCCGGATTCAGAAACATGCCCGGCAGAATTTTGCTTTAGAAACGCCTCAACCGTATGAGGAAGTCAGACCTTTGGTCATCCGGGCAAATGCCGGTGATTGGATTGAAGTCACTCTTCATAATCTTTTTGACCCCAAACATCCGGTTCCGTATTTTGACTATCCGACAGTACCACTGGATATGCCACACAAGCCTTCCATGCGCGTATCCTTGAACCCACAATTCTTATATTATGACCCGGTCTGTGATTCCGGTATCAATGTGGGATATAACAATCGGGAACAGACCGTTGGCGTAGGGGAAAGTAAGCGTTATCTCTGGCATGCCGACCAGGAATACGGTGCCTGCCTGATTCAGTCCTTCGGCGATATGCGAAATCATCGCTATCACGGACTATTTGCAAACCGACTGAAAAAAGATTCCCGCATTTCCAGAATCTTTAACAGCAGAATTCATGGCGATCCGGCAACCTCATTGTTCAAAGCTTATGTCGGTGACCGGGTTATCTTCCGAACTATGATGCCTGCGGATAAGCCGAGAAATGTTGGCTTCTGCATCCATGGAACCCAATGGAAAGCACAGCCACACAATCCTGCTTCTAAAGTAGTTCCTCTACAAGGTGCCATCAGTATCGGAAATACCTTCCAAATGGAATTACAAAATGGCACTCCTTGCCCCGGCGATTATCTCTATCGCTCCAGCAATCTGAAATGGGATGTTGAATCCGGTATGTGGGGAATCTTTCGTGTACTGAAACAGGGCTTTGGCTGCAAATGCCGAAATCTCTGCCGAAAAGCCATGGCATCTTCCGCCAGTCGTTCTACGAAAACCCGTTCTAAAAAACATCGAAAAACTCTTTATGCTTCTTTCTCCCGTTTTTCAATTTCCTCATTCATAATATCTTCCAGCTCTTTCATTTCTCCCAATAACTGTATAAATCGTTCTTTTCCAAACTGCTGAATTACCTTATGATAAAATTTCTGTAGAACATCCTGCTGCTCTAATGCCTGCTGGATACCATGTTCTGTAATCTGAATATAGGTGCCGTCTTCCCCTTTTCCATCATGCTTCCAGTATACCAGTCCCCTTTCCTGTAATCGCTGCACCATCTTAGATACCCGAGACATCGGCAACTTCATCTGTGCCGAAATATCCTTTAGATATATTTTTTTATTTTCCTCAGCTCCCTCCATGTGTCTGGATATAATCCACATGGCAGCATAATCTGAAGAAGACATATTATGAAACAATTTATGTAAATCTACCTGATTCCACCGATAAGACTGGAGGGTTATCTCATTTGCCAATGCTGCTACTTCTGCCTGTTCATTTAATTTTTCCATATCTGCTACCTCCTATTTGAAACTATCACCTATTCTGATTTTAGAATCTGTATCATATAAAAAAGGACGAGAGAATGAACCTCGCCCTTATAATATTATATGCATTTTGTGTAAAAATCAATGTGCATTGCTAAGATTTCATATTTTTTTTACATTTTTTCTCTTTTGTTTTACAAAAATTTATATTACACATGATAATAGCACCTAATACCAACAGGATTCCAAGAATCCCATTCCAGGTCAACCTTTCATGAAATAACACCACACCCAGTACCGTAGCTACTACCGGCTCAATGGATGCAATAATGGATGCTTTTCCATTTTCTACCACTGTCAATCCGATTGTATAAAGAATGTAAGGAAGCACTGTACTAACCAATCCGAAAATCAACGTAAATCCAAACATACCACCATCTTTCATACAGATTTGAAAGGTTCGCCCCATGGGAACAAATGGAATGACTCCCAACGATGCAATTAGAAATGTATAGAATGAAATAGTAAAACTGTGATATCCCCGTTCCAATGCATATCGACTGAAAATAGAATATAGTGCATATCCTAATCCGGCACCAAGGCCGATTAAAATTCCGCCAACACTTAACCGGGTATCACTTCCAATTACACCTGTGACTAAAACACACCCCAAAAACGTAACTGCCAAAGCAATCAGTTTGATTGGAGTCAGTTTTTCCTTAAATAATATACGGGATAATACCATAACAATCGCAGGTGCCGTATATAATAACACTGCTGCCACAGACAGAGATGTCATGGTAATTGCCTTAAAATAACAAAAATTAAAAAAGAGAATACTACATAATCCTGTTCCTAAAAAACACCATATGTCACGAATCCGTATCCGCAGCAATTTCTTATTATAAATGAATAAAAAAATTAAAAGCATAACAGCCGTTACGATTGCCCGCATTGCAACTATTTCCATGGAATCAAGTCCCAGCTCGTTATACCGTCTTACAAAAATACCCATGGTTCCCCATAAAATACCGGATAAGCATACCAGTATCGGTGCTATTTGTTTCATATAAATCCCCATTTCTGCCATAGAATACTTATTTATCTAAACCCCTATCACAATAGCCTATCTTCCATATTTATTCAAGAGCATATGGAATATTTTGACTTTCTATCTTCTCTAAGTTACAATAGCCTTAGCAGATAAAATAATGAATTCTTAAAACTGCAAGGCTGAGGGGAGGAAATAGTATGAATTACATATGTTATTATGATATTATAGCAGCTGTTCTTTTGTCCATGCTGTTTGCCTTGTATTTTATGTGGCGCAACTACCCTACTTCTACCAATAAAGCCTACTTGGCAATGTTAATATGTATTAGCCTTTCTACTATTACTGACTTAATCAGTATTTATACCATACCACGGGCAGATACCCTTCCCTTGGGGTTAAATTATGCCATCAATATTCTGTACTTGTTAGCATATAACGGAAGTGCCGTCACCTTCTATTCTTATGTTTTAACTCTTACTAAACCAAAGAATACCACAGGTTTAACTGCAATTGCCTATACAACTTCTGCCATTGTTATGATAATTTTACTTCCAACACCAATTACTCATTGGGGCATTTATTTTGATGCTCAAAATAATTATCAACATGGATTTTTATTTCCTCTGCTTTATGTCTGTTCCCTGTTATTATTAGTTTGTGCATTTGTCGTATACTTTCGGAACAGAAAGAAACTAAATCGTTATCAGGTGGTTTCCATTCTCTTTTTCAATGTGGTAACCATAGGTGCAGTTATTTTCCAATTGCTTTGTCCTCGCCATTTAGTTGGTAATCTGGCATCTGCTTTGTTCCTGTTGCTGGTTTATGTTTCCCTTCAAGGACCGGAGCATTACATCGACAGCAATAATCAGTGTTATAACCAAAATGCTTTTTTTGAAACCGTCAATCGCAATATGAAACACAAAACTCCATTTACTCTTGTTGCATTTACTTTGGATGGTTTTCAATATATCAATCAGGTATTGGGTGTTCCTGCCGGAAACGAATTGATTGATTCCATTGTAACATTCCTCCACACCTCCTTTGGCAGGAAGAATGTCTACCGATTAACCGGCTGTCGTTTTGCTATTATTCTGGAGGATTCCATAAAGGAAGATACCGTCACTTCCGTTCTTATGGAATATTTCAAAACCCCACGTACTATTCAGCAGTTAGATGTATTGTTAACTCCATATATCTGTATTGTTCACTATCCGGACTTTGCAGAAACAACAGAGGATATCAGCAATGCTATTGAATACACCTTGAAGACCGCTGTTGCCACACATACGCAAAATGTCATTACTGCCTCTCAGGCTTCTTTACATGAAAGCCAGCGAAAAACCCAGATTATACATATTATGAAACGTGCAATCCATACACAGGGATTTCAGGTTTATTATCAGCCTATTTATCATATAGAAACAGGTACTTTTTCTTCTGCTGAGGCTCTGGTTCGTCTTTGGGATGAGGAACTTGGCTATATTCCCCCGGATGAATTCATACCTATGGCAGAACAAAATGGCATGATTATTGAAATCGGGGAAATCGTATTCAGACAAGTTTGTACCTTTATCAAAAATCAGGATATGAAAGCTCTGGGAATAAATTACATAGAAGTCAATCTCTCTTGTGTGCAGTGCATGCAGGAAAATCTGGAACAGCAATTGGCAGATATTATGCAGGAATATGGTGTTGCACCAAATCAGATTAATTTTGAAATCACCGAAACTGCCGGTTCTGTAAAAGCAGATACGCTCCGTCGAAATATGGATAAACTGATTCATCTGGGCAGTTCTTTTTCTATGGACGATTATGGTACTGGTTTTTCTACTGCCAATTACCTGGTTAATCTGCCGTTACAACTTGTAAAGATAGACAAGAGTATTCTATGGTCTGCTATGGAGGATCAGGAAGCATTTATTATTTTACGTCATACCGTAGAGATGTTGAAAGCCCTTCGCAAACGAATCATCGTTGAGGGTGTGGAAACACAGAAAATGGTAGATGTCTTAACAGAAATGCACTGCGATTATCTGCAAGGTTATCTGTATTCTAAACCACTTCCGGAACAAGACTATATTGCATTTTTAAGTACCCATTTACACACATAACCACTTATAAATTTTAAAATTCAAAACCTCTTTTTTCCTATTTACACAGAACATACGTTCTGTTAAAATAATAACACAGCATGCAAAATTCAGAAAAGAGGTGAACCCATGGAGCAAACCTTTAACATTCCCATTCAGGTTTTCTGTGTAGTTTCTACCATGGGAGATCTGACACCGGTTCGATTTCGATTTGAATCCGAAGACCACCGGATTATTACCGTTGAAATTGCAGAAATACTCAGTCATAAGGAACTGCGAATGGCTGGAACCCGGGAAATTATTTATACCTGCTCTGCCATCATAGAAAAGCAAACCCAGATTTTTAACTTAAAGTATCAGGTAAATTCCCATCGCTGGATATTTGCCAGATTCTTAACTTGAAGCTGAAAGGAACAACTATGCCGGAACCAATTATTTATCATGTTGATGTAAATAGTGCTTTTCTTTCCTGGGAAGCAGCCCACCGATTACAGGAGGACCCTGCCGCCCTGGATTTGCGCACCATTCCCTCTGTTATTGGCGGTAGCGAAGAGAAACGCCACGGTATTGTTCTGGCAAAATCCACCCCTGCAAAGAAATATCGGATTCAGACGGGAGAACCCTTGGTCAGTGCCAGAAAGAAATGCCCCGACTTAGTAGTTGCTCCGCCCAATTATGCTCTTTATGTAGACTGCTCCAGACGTCTTATGGAGCTGTTACGGGAATTTGCACCAGTCGTAGAACAGTATAGTATTGATGAAGCTTTCTGCGACATGACCGGTACTACCCGTTTGTATGGCTCTCCTGTCGCTTTTGCCGAATATTTGAAGGACAAAATATATTCTGATTTGGGATTTACTGTAAATATTGGGGTTTCCAGTAACCGTCTGTTGGCAAAAATGGCATCCGACTTCAAAAAACCAAATCTGGTACACACCCTGTTTCCAAATGAAATTCCTGATAAAATGTGGCCATTGCCGGTAAACGACTTATTCTTTGTTGGACGTTCCACCAGCAAAAAACTTCATGAATTAGGAATCCATACCATAGGCGACCTGGCAAAGTGCGATGTAAGTACTCTGCGATATCATTTTAAAAAGCATGGAGAAGTCATCTGGAATTATGCTAACGGACGAGATGTTGAACTGATTACCGATCACAAGACAGCAAATAAAAGTTACGGTAATTCTATTACGATTTCTTATGATGTTACTGATGCAGAGACTGCCAAAACTTTTTTACTTTCTCTCTGTGAAACGGTAGGTGCCAGAATTCGTATGGACAAAGCATTCGTAAGTGTAGTTTCTGTTTCTGTTATGGACTATAACTTCCAACGCCAGTCTCACCAGACCACTCTACTGACTGCAACCAATGTAACCGAAGTCATCTATGAAACTGCCTGCCGGTTATTTGACCAGATTTGGAATCAAGAACCCATCCGGCAGATTGGAGTGTCTACCAGCCATGTAACAGGTGATGAATGTCAACAGTATAATCTGTTTTCCTCTGAAAAAAACGAAAAGCTGTCAAAGCTGAATTCCGCCATTGACAGCATTCGTACCCGTTATGGAGAAGATTCTATTGTACGTGCCCGATTCATCAATACAGAGCAAGCACACATGACCGGAGGGTTATCCAAAGAGAAACGTACCGGCGTGCTGGGAGAACTACCGCCGGAGCAGTAGAGTGTTGTGCATGATAAAAATTATAGACAAGCGTATTGTATTATATAAGAAATTTGCTGTTTGTCAAAAAAAATAGAATTTAAAACGCAAAAAACAGGAGACTTTTATGGTCTCCTGTTCCGTTTCTGTTACTCTGCTTCTTTGGTGGCTCCACAGCTGCAGGTGTAGCCGGTGATTTTAGTTTCGGTGTATGCGTATGTGTCAACTACCCACTGGTCTTCATAAACTGCTGGTTCTGTTACGAATCCAGCACTCACAGTACGTCCACCGTATGTACTATTTTTTGTCTATTTTTGTCTGTTTTTTCTGTATCAGGGTAATAGGATTGAAACTTGTAAAACTACTTTTAATCTTCAATTAAAAGCAATTATTTAAGAAATATTTTTCTATATTTATTTAATCTTGACATACATATTAAAAAATGCATATTATTTTTACAGGAGTTAAAATACATAATAAGGAGGATATTACCGAGGGTTCTTATAATATCAAATATTTCCCCTAGTATAAAATTAAAGAAAACAGGAGGATTTATCTATGCCACAATATGTTGTTCTACAGGTAGCATTAAAAGAAAAATTAGTTGGAACTACTTCTGCACACAGTACTGGAATGGGCGGTGGTGATAGAATTCAGGCTACCATGGTATTTGAAAAATTATAATAATATTTATTGAAATTTGTATATAATTCATTAGTTTTTCTTTTTTGTAGACACACGACATGAGTATATTTATAAATTTTCTTATTATTTTTTTGATTGACACCACATACAATAAGTGATAATATTATTTTGCTAAAAGTAATTATTATTTTATTATTGCATATATTATTATGGAGTGAACTCCGGTGTCCTTCGGGCCCGGGGTCTTTTTATTACTATGATGTGAGGATGTGATGTTTTGTCTGATAAGGTTTTTAAAACACATGACGAGTTAATTACTTTGTTAATATCTCGTGGTGTTGATATCAGCTCTGGAGAAGCCAAACGCTTTGCAAAAACACGATTACAACACGAAGGATATTATAATCTGATAAATGGTTACAAAAAATTATTCTTATTAGATCCAAAAAAAGACGAGTATAAAACCGGAACAACCGTAAACGAAATGTATGCACTATTTGTATTTGACCAACGTCTACGTGAAATATTTTTGAGATATATTCTTGAAGTTGAAAGAAATATAAAATGTCTTATTGCCTATGAGTTTCCGCAAAAATACGGTCACGACAATTATCTTTTGTACAAAAATTTCGATTTATGTAAAAAGGATTCTCATAAGAATATTATTTCCATGTTATCTGATATTCAACACCAAATTGCGTCAAGAGGTTCCGATCCAAGTATTCGTCATTACCTGGATACTTATGGCTACATACCTCTTTGGGTTTTGAATAATATATTGTCATTTGGTCAAATCAGTAAATTCTATTTTAATATGAAGCAAACTGACCGACAAAGCATTTCACGAACCTTTAAAATTATGGATCGTGAACTTGAAACACTTTTGAAA
>CAMEWU010000082.1 GCA_945946715.1 uncultured Clostridium sp.
CATCCACAGTAGAACTGGACGGGCTGCCATAGACAACAGCTGCTCCCGTATGGCAGGCAGGATGATCAAAGGTATCATCGGTTATTTCTTCTCCACACCGTTGCAGATAGAACATCCGCATAGCACTGTCAAATATTGCATCATATACCTGGTCCCCAATTTCAAATGGGAAAGATTCCCCATAATTTTCTGTAACAATTTTATATGTACCGGACTGGGTAACTTTCGAAAAGTCTGCAATGGCAGTCATTTCTTCAGATGCTTTGTTTTCTTTTACTTCCTCCAGTTCCCCACTAAACACGGTCTCACCCGTCTGTGTATTTACTACATCAAAGCCACCTGTAATCTCTGTTCCTATTGCTGCCCGTACCACTGCCTGTTTTCCGGATGTTGGCAGATATCCGATTTGATTCACATTAATATCGGATGTTTCCACCGTATCCTCTGATATTACTACACCGGAGCTATCCTTTATATATAATTCAAAATTATCAAAATAGACAGAATGCTCTCCCAAATCTTCCGGACATCCTTCTACCATACCCATATTAATACATAACCGTGGTGCCGGATCGGAACCCTCTTCCATGGTAAAGGTACAGGTCACATGCTGCACCTCTTCATTTACCGTTATAATATCACTGATATACGCATGATAATCTCCACCATTCATCTGAAGCCGCCACTCCAAAGTCCGTTCTACGGTTGAATGAACATCAAAGGAAAAATCATATACACACCCGGTATCCAGAGCAAATCCGTCATAATATGGCTGAATGGCATATTCTAATGTTCCGGGATTCGTAACCTGCAACTCCATTTCTCCTTCCGGTGTCACTAACTGTGTAGCAGAGCCTCCTTTGGTATACAGAGACCAATAACTTAATTTATTACTAAAGTCCCCATTTTTAATCAAATTCCCCTGTTCTGCTTCTGTAGATGCTTCTTCTGTGGTTGCTTCTGTGGTTGTAGGCTCCTCTGTATCAGTTGTATTCCCTTTGTTACAACCTGCTACAGTCAGACACATAGCGCATGCCATGGCTGCTGCCAGAATTCGTTTTCCTTTTCTCATGATATGATTCTTCCTCCTGCCTTTTCGTTATTCTTAATTCTCTATTGTTTCAATGTCTCCAATATCCCTTTCGGATAAAAACTGTAACACCTTGGTATAACCCATGGTTCCACCAAAAATGTCCAGTGCACTTCCTATGGTAACATCCAATCGGTTTTTTCCTAACTTTCGCAACTGTTCCAAGTCCTCAAAGGAACCAACTCCACCTGCATAGGTAATTGGACATCCGGACCATCTACCCAGCAGTTCTGCCAATGGCTGTTCAATTCCTTTTGCCTTTCCTTCTGCATCTACTGCGTGAATCAGAAATTCATCACAATATCCCGACAATTGCTCTAACAATTCCAATGTTACAATCTCTTCTGTAAACTTCTGCCAACGGTCTGTTACAATATAATAGCTGCCATCCCGTTTCCGACAGGATAAATCCAGAACCAGATGCTCTTTTCCCACCGTTTCTACCATTTTATCTAATCGTTCATAATGTATGATTCCATCTTTGAATACATACGAAGTAACAATAATATGAGACGCACCCATGTCCAGAAATGCTTGTGCATTTCTGCAATTCATACCGCCACCAATCTGTAGTCCTCCCGGATATTCTTTCAAGGCCAATGCCGCCTGTGCCACATCTGCGTCATAATACTCGGAACCTTCCGGATTCAAAAGAATGATATGACCACCTTTGATACCGCTATCCCGATACATTCTTGCATAGAATCCTGCATCCTGTTCCGAAACAAAATTCTCTTCCGCATGGTTGTTCCGGTCTGCCAGACTTCCGCCAACAATTTGTTTCACTTTTCCGTTATGTATATCTATACAAGGTCTGAATTTCATTTTCTTCTCCAAGTTCTATTTTATATAAAAAATAATTATAAAAGACTCTATTTTATTTGTAAACTATTTCCTCATAAGTCTGAAGAAAGATATCCTTCTGGATAATATAAATGTCGCTGAAATCATCTGCACGTACGGCCAGATAATCCCCTGGTCTGCCCAGAAAATACTCCTGCTCTTTATTTACGGGAAATACTTTTGTCCGTTGCTTTAATTCCATGGCATAAATACCATTGTCCGCTTTCGGATAACAGAGGTGCGCAATTTCATCTAAACTAATATACTCACCCTCCGGCACTGTTTCAACTGCCGGAAGAAAGTCCAGCATCATTGCAAAAATGTCTACCTTCTCTTCTGTCGCCTGATATGTACATTGAAATTTTTCCCGGGTAATATCATAAATCTCTCCCCGGCAGCCAATCATAATATAAGTTTCCTCTGCCGCCTGAAGCGTAAGACCGGATTCATTTTCCAGAGATTTCATCGTAAACATGCCACCGGAATAAGTTACATCCAGGGATTTTACATATGCCCATGGAATCTGCTTCTTTGTATATAACTGCATCCTCCTTATCTCGGATGCATATTGGCTTCCATATGTCCCTGCCTCTATCCAGTTACAGTCCCGGAAATAAGATTGTGACTGTTTTAAAAAATAATCCATGGTATCTGCTAAATCTACTCCTGCCATCTGGACTTTCAGAATGACAGAAGAAATCCTCCCGCTGGCACAATTGGCATCCCCCTTCACCAAACCAAAGTCGGCAATGAGATAGTCTAAAAATTCCAATGCCCGTACCCGTCTGCTATAGCTGAAGAACAGTAATCGTTCCTCCTCCTGTTCCCGCCATACCAATAATAGAAATTCACATCCCTGTTCTTTCCATATTCCTTCCTGCCATTGATTCAATCCTTCCCGATTCTCTGTCAGCCATGAAAGAAGTAAATCCGCACCTTCCTTTGGTATTTCTGTTACCATCAATGACTTTTCACGATTTAAAAAACATTCTGATTCACCGATTCTTTCCAGCTCTCTATGTACTTTTTCAAATCCATACTGTTCCATTCCATCACATCCTAACCCTGCTTCAAATTCTGGCTTCTTTCTTCTTCCGGCAGAAACCTGCCGGAAAAGCTTTGAAAGCTGCGGCTAACATGTGTGAAATGCAGTGTTACCCGGTCAAACTGCCGTTTTACTACCTTTGCATATACACCGGTAAATACTGCTTTTCCATCTTTACCTGCCGCAAAAATCTCTACATCGGAATATACCTTTAGTTCCGCTTGGAAATCCTCCAGTTCCACAACTGCCCGCTTACAGGAAAACTGTGTCAGCCTTGCAGGTATCGGTTCCTCCTGAATTAGTTTTCCTTCTATCGGATATAAATTAAATAATATCCAGTCCTCTACCGGACTTAATACATCAAACTCCACATTTGCTACCATCAGCTGATAGGTTCCTCCGATTCCGATTACCTCGCTGACTGTTATAGTTTTTTGAATGCCTTTTGCTGTGATTTCCATCTGATTATGAATCTCTACCGGGCAGGAAAGTGCAGTCAGACTTTCATTGGAAATCAAAATCTGTCCCCCTACACTATAGCTTTCAATCCGGGAACATTCATTCACAATCCTTCCCAATACGTTGTACCGCATCATTTTCTCCGACCCTACATTACCAATAAATGCTTCTCCCCGATGAATGCCAATTCCCATTTCCAATGGAGAGTATTTGTTCTTTATACAATAAGCATTCACTTCTCCCATTCGGTTCTGCATGGTAATTGCCGCTGCAATTGCCTCCTCGGTCTGTTCACGGGATGACAGGGGTGCTCCAAATACAGCCAGAATTCCATCACCCAACAATTCAATAACAGTTCCATGGTATTGGGTAATTGCATCTGCCATCTTTTCAAAATACAGATTCAGAAGATTGGTAACTTCCTCCGGTTCTAACTCTTCAGAAAGAGAGGTAAAACCACGTAAATCTGACATCAATACAGTTAATTCCCTCTTCTCACCGCCAATCACTGCCCCTTCCGGATGCTCCATAATAACTTCCACCAGCTCATCCGAAAAATAACGTCCAAATATCTGATGTAATAGTTCATTTCTGGCTTTTAACTGTTCATTTAAGCGGACAATTTCTCTGGCCGCCTGTAAATCTCCTGCCTGTTTTTGCAGCATTTTCTCATAATTCTTTGTTACCTCATGCTGCCACGCAGTTCGCTCCATTCGCAGAATCTCTGCTTTTGAAAATGGTTTCCGCAGTACAACCATGGCACCTTTTTGATAGCAATCCTCATCTATCTCCCGATTTCGGTTATCCACCATAAAGAAAAATGGTACACCTGCCAGTGCTTCCTGTTTCTTCAAAAAAGACAGGGATTGAAATTCCTCAGATACTGCCATCTGATAATCCATTACAATCAGGGATGGCGTACGAATACGAGAATGTTCCCCCTTATTCTGCGCAATTGCTGCTCTCTCAACGGCTTCAAAGGATAGCAGACAGACAGCACGCATACTCCCAGTGGAATTAATCTGCCGCTGGGCATCTATCATTTCTGTTCGATTATTACCAATGACCCAGATTATTTTTTCCATAGGCCTTATCCTCCTGCTTATCCTTGCTATATCCGGGAATGCCAGGTGTCATTTTTTTTTAACAGCTTGTTCCCTTTCACATTTTTACAAGAATCGCACAAGACACCTGTCCGTATAGGTGCACCACACCGCTCACAGGGAACGCGGATAGTGGAACTCTTTGGAATCTCTAAATATTCTTCCTTAAAAAAATAAGATATTACCCGTCTTGGCACACCGGTATTCTGTTCAATTTCCGCTGCAGAAGCCATTCCTACCCGATCCAGATATCTTCGTACCGTCTGATAGTCATCATAATTCTCTTCCCCACATTTATCACAACGATAAATGCCCATAGAAATATTGGATAATGATTTACTTCCACATTTTTTACATTCCAAAGGAATCCGGTTGAATCGTAGTGCATTTGAATCCCCCAAATGCCTTACCAAACTCATTTTGGTTGTATTCTTTGGTTCTGACAGCTTCTTTACTGTAATACCTTCCTCTTTCTTAACAGGTGAGTTCACTATCAATTGGCTTAATTGTGCCGTTAGCTCCTCCATTGCCTTTTCCGGATTCTGATTATATGCAACCATTTGCACATTATTCAGATAGAACCGAAAGGTTTCATTCAATGGTGCATCATCAATCTGAAGCGGAATGATGTTCTTTCGATTAGAAATTGCAGTGTCAATCTCTTTTTCCACCCAAATGGAATCCTGAGATGTCTGTGATAATATCAGCAAGAACACTTCACATTCCCGAATGGCCTTCGGTATTTCTTTTGCATAACTGGAGCCGGCTGGTATCATTTCCGGTGCTTTCCAGCAAAAAATCCCCATGTTTTCCAGTGTATGCACAACCTCTTTTACAAACTTTCCGTCCCTGGAACTATAACTGATAAATACAAATTTTTGCTTTCCCATTGTCCAATTCCTCCTGCATCTGCTACTCAGTCTTTCTTTCCTTATCGTCCACGGACGTCATCACTTTTTTCTTCATACTTCTTATTCTTTATGTATTCCAAAGATATTCTTTGATTTTCCGGCAATGTAGTCTCAATCAAAATACTACAAGATGTGAAATAGGCAGCAACATATTCAAAAAACTGTTTCCAGTCAATTTTTCCTGCCCCCAATGGCTGGTGTAAGTCTTCCTGCAAATTGTTATCATTAATATGAATATGTTTCACATACGGAGCTAATGCTTCTACCCATTCCTGAATCGGGGTCCCTGAAATACTTGCATGTGCATAATCAAAGCACACACCATAATTCTCATATTTTTTTAATTGTTCCGAAATTCTTACTAACAAATCCGGTTTTCTGTCAAACATATTTTCCAGATAAATAGAGATGTCCGGATATTGATTTAACAGTTCCTCTAAATAACTGACAGTTCTTTCTACTACCTGTCTTTCATAAAACGCTCCCGGAACCTGAGGATTCGAATTTGTATGAAATACAACTCCCTTTACCCCCAGCTTCTTTGCCAATTCCATGCTTTGCTTCATACGATACTTCGAAATCTCTCTGATTTTTGCATCATTACTGAATACTATCACGTCAAAAAAGGCACCATGCATGGTACTTCCCTTTGGTATACCCCCAGTGAAATAGCAACTTATCAGTTCTTGCTGCTTCTCATCACTGTCCAGAATCTCTGGGTCAAAAAAATCATTTATCTCAAACCCAACTCCATATTCTGTTGCAAGTTTCAGATATTCTTCCAGCCGGTCTGCCTTGGATACAATTAAATATTGATTCATACCTACTCCAATCTCGTACATTCCTTTTATGTTTACGGGTAAAAACTACTGAATGATAATCGTTCTATAGATGTTCTTCTATTTTAGCATGAATTCAGAAGAATTCCAAGAAAATAAGATTCCTTTCATGTTTCTATTTTAAAATGAAAAACACAGCTGACAGAATAAAAAATTCATTCAGCTGTGTTTCTTTTATAGATATAGCATTATGCCCGGACTACTCCAATACAGGTTCCTACATATTCCACTTCATCCATCCGTTTTAACAAAATATCTTCCCCAATATTATGTATACTTTTCAATTTATACCGACCATTTTCCTCTGTAAACTTTCGAATATATGCACGTTCTCCTTTATAAAACATAACATATTCCTCATTATTTGGAAAACAGTTTTTAATCAGTATAATATCCCCCTTGCAGTATACCGGAACTAAATCATTGGTTGTCACCTTAATTGCCACATAGGCTTCCTTTGTAGTAGTAATAACTTCTGTAGTTTCACAAGTATCATATACAATTCCTTCACTAATATTCCCATTGGCAATTAGGCAGGGAATCTTATGCTTCCCACTTGCTTCCCGCTCTGCCTTTGCAGACACTGCTTCATATTTTGATGTAAGCAGAATCAGACTCCTTCCATGTTCCCCACACATTCTGTAATATCCCAAAAGTATTTGTTCCTCTTTGGGATGTGGACACTGGCCCATCAGACAGTTAACGCTAAGATTCAACACATTCCCCATCTTCATTAGTGTTGATACCTTGGGATCTGTGGTTTTCCCATAGTAAATATTCTTTACCGTTTCCAGCGGAAGATCACACATTTCTGCAAATTCAGCAATGGATATTCCCCGGCTGTTTAATAAATCCCTCAACCTTTCACTTAACATAATTATGCCCCCTTTGTCATAAATGACACTTTAAAAACACTGATTCGACAAACAAAATGTTATACCTAATATTTTTAATTGTCAATATTTGTAATATGATGCATGTATAATACAATAAAAGAGGAAATAGAAAAATGGATACTGAAGTATTAAATTTATCAGAACAAACAACAGAGACGATTTCAAAAAAACAAATTCACGATGTACTATTATCTATCGGTATGCCACCTAATTTATTAGGATATCGATATATCGTATATTCTCTTGAATTAATCATCGATAATCCGGATTATATATTCTATATTACCAAAGGATTATATATTGATGTGGCATTACATTTTAATTCCACACCTGCCAGAGTAGAACGTGCCATACGTAATGCTATCAATGCCGCATGGTTGCATGGTAACTATGAATACATATCATATGTATTCAAAAACTGTGTGAATCCTTCAAAGGGTGTGCCATGTAATTCACTATTCCTGTCACGATTATATGATTATTTCACAACACAGGAACAGGATTAATTTGTTTGGGAGTTTTTTATAATAAAATGAAGAAGTCAAGCAAAATGCATTTTTGCTTGACTTCTTCTTGTATTTATTGTGAATGGATGAATCAATAATTGATTTGTCCAGCCAAAATGGGAAATACCACTAATAAGACCATGACCAAACTCATCAGAACTCCCACTATTCCAAGAATCAATGCAGTGACCGCCTTAGGACGATTTCGTTTTGGTTTTGTCAAAGATATAATGGCTACGATTACAGCAGCCGGTCCTAACAGCCAGCCAAGAAATGGGCCACATGGAATAAGTGAAACAATTCCTAAGATCAATGCTGTAATTTCCAGACTTGTTGTTTCATATTCCGTATAATCTTTATACTTTTCCTGATCAACACCTACGGTATTCCATACAAACGTCGGCGAAACAAGATTATATTGTGCCTTCGCATTTTCAACCGATATATTTGTATTAATCTTAGAGATGCCGGGATTCACACTTGAATACACCACAACGCATTCCTTACCAAAAAAAGTTTCCTGTATAGCTCTTGAGTTTCTTGGTGCAATATGAGCCCTTCTGTATTGAACCCCGTTCACCTCGTACTCATACACAAGGAATGGAGTTTTTCCTGAATGAAAATAATTATATTCATTCTTTTCAAAAGCTAAATATTGATTGCAATCGACTCCCTTGTTCATTTCTTGATTAAACCGCTTACCGTCTTTCACAAGAACATTGGCAAATCTTCCAATACATATACTGTCATAGCAGTTTGCACTATTATTCTCCATAAGTTCCCTCCCCTTCAAAACACATTTATTCTTCTACTTCATATGCCGGATAATCTATGGCACCTGACACATTCGTTTTCCAACCGATTTCTTCCGCTTCGGAATAGAAGTATAATTCCCCATTCTCACACTTCAGAAGCTCAAAAGCATAGCCTCCCATAGTTGGCATAAAGCCTTCATAAAAAACAGCTTTTGTACCATCTTCCAGTGTACATTCCGAACTTTCCAGAATACCATACTCAACTACATCCTTAAAACATTCGTCATAATCATCCCCAAGCATACTTTTCATATTTTCCTGCTCGTCGGCGGTAAAATTGTCTTCTAAAACTGTAGCATTGGTATATACCGGTTCTCCTTCAATATATGTACCGTCTACAGAAACACTTGCACCAAGACCTAATGCCCCTGAGCAGTCGGAAGCAATCACATTCAGACCCTCTTCTGTTCTTTCAAATACCACATATTGTGTAATATCATTCTCCGAATATTCCGGTTGGTATTCAAAAATCGCCATGTCAGGGGATACAAAATATGCTCTTCCTGCAAGGTATCCCGAATGAGAATAGTATAAGAAATCACCTGAAAAATCAAAGCCCTCTCCATCCTGATTGCTCACTATAATTTGTGCCGACATACAGTTTTGAACATCGGTACGGTTCCAGGTTGCCACAAAATTCTCAGCCTGATCTACCGATTGAATCTGGTTGTAAATCTTCTTAAATTCTTCCAAATTCCCATATTCCAAATTCAGAGTTGTGATATCCACTGATTCTTTTTCTTCTGTTCTTCCTTCCGTTCTTTCTTCTGTTCTTTTTTCTGTAGGAGTTTCCGTATCATAGCTATCATTCTTTTTAGCATTACTACAACCGGATATACCAAATACTATAACCAAACTAAATACTGCATAGATAATTCTTCTCATTTTCATGTTACATATCTCCTTTCATGTTCACTGACACTTCTTCAGTGCACACATTCCCTCGTTATTATCAAAAAATAGTAATAAGAAATTCCTTTATCCTGTAATGACAATTCTACCAAACTACGTTATAATAATACAATAAATCTATGATTTTGCAAAGGAGACTAACTATATAAAGTCAATAGAATAGTTAAAAATATTTTGAGGGTAA
>CAMEWU010000083.1 GCA_945946715.1 uncultured Clostridium sp.
CAGCAGTTTGGTTTCAGTCAGGATGATGCAGGAAGCTATGTGTCTATGATTCTGGTGGCGTGTAGCGTGATTTTGACCGGATTTAATCTATATGGCTCTATTGCAAAGTTAGGAGGAGCCGGCGCTCTGGTGCCAATCACAGGATTTGCTAATTCTGTTGCCGCACCCTGTATCGAATACCAGAAGGAAGGACAGGTGTTTGGAATCGGTGTGAAAGTGTTTACCATTGCAGGTCCGGTTATTCTATATGGTATCGTTACCAGTTGGGCATTGGGACTGATTTACTGGATTGGAACATGTTTTGGATGGTTCTAAATGGGATGAAATGATTATATAATAAGCCGAAATAAAGATTAGAAAAAAGTGATTTTAAGGGGATAGCGCAAGAAAATAATGAGAAATAAATGATTTGAAAAAAGTGAATTGCAAATAAGCAAGGATGCAATGGAGATTGATGTAAAAACGTAGGTGGAAACTACGGTTTGTGTCTCTTTTGTGTCCTTTATTTTTATATAATCTATATCTAATAAGATAATATAAATATGCTTAAAAATACTAATGAATATGTTTTTAGATAAGCTTAGGAGAGGATTATTATGGTTACAATGTACAAAAAGAAGAAAAGTAAGACGAAATTGTTTTCCAGAATCATGGCGGTATTTCTGACTTGTGTCATGATAGTGGGAATGTTGCCGGCTGACTTGACCAGAGTATATGCTTCGTCAGTGCCGGATGCACCGGTATTGGACACCCCGGTTGATATTACGTCAAGTTCATTTAAACTTACCTGGTTGCCGGTGGAAGGAGCAACTTCTTATTCTTTAGATGTGTCAACTTCCGCAGATTTTTCGGATTATTTATCCGGATATGAGAACAAGGATTTAGGTAATGTAATTTACTGCAATGTAACAGGGTTGGATGCCGACACACTTTATTACTGTCGGCTGCGTGCAACGAACACCTATGGAGCCGGTGCTGATTCCAATGTAATATCCGTAACGCCATCAACAGTAGCTTTAACTGTAAATAGCATGCCAAAAGCAGAGGTGGCTTTGGCAGTTGGTAATACAAAGGTGAATTATGCTGCATTTGAACAGGATTTAAAGGCAGCATTAGAGGCGAAAGGAATCGATGAGGGATGCTTGTCCTTTGTAAAGGTGGATGCCAATGCATCAACTTCACAGAATAGCTTTACATGGTGGACGTATGATCATACCAATAATTCAAGTGATACCTCTATTAGTAATACGAATCATGTTTATAGAGAACTGAATGGCTCAGCAGGTGGTTCGAATTCATATGATAAGAACTATGGGATTCCATATAAAATAAATGGTACTACATATTATGCTAATAATCATATTATTACATTGGATTCTGGAGCAACAATGTCTTTTTATGGATATGGACAGTATGGATATAAGGATTTTCAATACTTGCCAAATGAACAGGCAACGAAGAAGACTATTGAGTTTACAATTCAGGAAGGAGCAGCCTATGATGCACTGGATGGTATCGGTTTCTTGGTAAATACATCCATTACAGGTACATATGGTTCGTCAAGTTCTAATAATCAGAAAATCAATGGCTACTTGGTATTCTTTCAATACGCTTCAGATGGAAAAGGTGAATCAATAAAGATTTTTCAGTTGACCAATGTGGATGCAAAGAGCTTTCATCATTCATTAGCCGATGTAAACAGTGAAGCGAATGCGTTTGCTCAGAATAGTAACATTTCTGTAAATGGTGTAACATATCTTGCTTCTGCTACAACTTCATATTCTCCCAATGATACAGTCAGGAATATTAAAATAGAAGTTATGCCGGAATATGTAAAAATCTGGTATGATAATTCGGAAGTGAAGTGGAATGTAAATGGTATATCTACCTCTGAATATCCATTGACTTCCGGATATGATGGAGACACTTATCGTGGAGGTTATGGACCTCTCATCTCTTATCGGGGACACAATTGTTCAAGAACTACTTTATTTACCGTTACTAATTTGAAAATGACAGCCGAATATGTTCGTTCCTTAACAGAAGTGGTACGGGAACCAAGCTGGAGTGATGAAAAGGTAAGCTTTCTGGTAAACTTGAATGAAGCACCGATTGCTGATTTTAGCGACCAGTATTCAACTGCAGAGATTATCAATCGACTTCAGGATGATGATGTAAGTTATATCGGCTGGTGTGGTACGAACAATGCCAATGATTCCTTACAGTTTGTAAACGGTGTAGGCAATGACAGTGGTTTGGTAAATATGAACGATACAACCCGATTTGGCAGTAACCCATA
Source organism: uncultured Clostridium sp. (assembly GCA_945946715.1). Taxonomy (GTDB): domain Bacteria; phylum Bacillota; class Clostridia; order Lachnospirales; family Lachnospiraceae; genus CAG-632. The sequence goes on from CAMEWU010000083.1 coordinate 2,300, forward strand.
TTCTGCTGCATCCTATCAGAAGCAAATTGATGCCATTGCAGATATCATTTTTAATAAGTTATCTAAGCAGACAGAGGCAGAAGGTGTTCATACTTTCTTGACAACAGATAATTTTAAGTTCCAGTCCTATAATGCCAGATTGGATGATGGTAACTGGAGCGTTGGATACAGTGATGAGAGTTTTACACTTGCTAAGAACAGTATCAGTACATATCAGAATCTGGAAAATGCCTCTTTTGTACAGGCAGGATATTATGAAGTATATTATAATGGTGATACAGAACATCCGAAAGCCAGAATTCGGATACATCAGGCACCGATTGCCTTGTTAAATGCAACAATTGTAACAGAGAATGCTAAGAATTTAATTCAGGTTATCAATAAATCCTACGATCCGGATGTGTGTGATAATGCCATAGATGCAGAGGGTACAGAGGTAAGCGGTATCGTGGAAAGCGTAATTGAATATCGGAATCTGAAGACTAATTCAGATTGGACCAGTACAGCGCCAACAGATGTGCAGGAAGGTGAAAACTGGTTGGTACGTGTCACTGTGAAAGATGCAGATGGGGCAACTGCCAGTGCAGTACAGCAGGTTTCTGCCAATACAGTAGCTAAAGCTCCATATGGTTCGTTCAGACTGTCATCCACACAGTATATTAAGGGAATTGATACAAATCTTCAGATTATTGACCAGTCCTATACCTTGTCCGGTGATACAGAAGGATTAACGGTGACCTATGAGATTAAGAATTCGGCAGGTGTTTCTAAGTGGAAGTCTAGTACGAATACTTCCAGTACAGACTATATACAACCGGGTTCTACCTATAATTATGCGTTAAGTAATTTAGTAGAAGGTACTTATACTGTCAGTATGACTGCAAGTCAGGGAGGAGCAACTTCAAAGACCGTATCCCGAACATTTAAAGTGGTGCAGGCATATCCAATTACATACAATGCAGGAGAAGGGGGAGCCGGAGCACCGGAAACCCAGTATAAGATTAAGGATCAAACCTTGATTTTGTCCAACATTGCACCTACAAGAGAAGGTTATACATTCCAAGGCTGGTCTTACAACGGCACAACCTATCAACCGGGTCAAAGCTATTCAACAAATGCTCCTTTGACATTGTCTGCTATTTGGGCAAAGAATATGGCATATACAGCAAGTGGTTATGCCGGAGTTTATAATGGACAAAATCACGGAATTACCATCAATGTGCAGGAGCCGGAAAGTGACTATACAATTACATATGGCACTGCAGATGGCACATATTCATCGCAGTCACCGTTGGTTTATTCTATTCCGGGAAAATATACGGTATATTTCCGTATTACGAAGGATGGATATCGGCCGGAGACAAGTAGTCGGTTGATTATGATTGATAAGGCGACCCCGGTTATAACTCTGGCAAGTAAAGTGGTTGCATATGATGGAACTGCTAAGACGGTGGATTCTGCTACATTATCCAACGTGTTTGATTCAATCGAAAATGATATTATCTATACCTATTATATAGATGAAATATGTACGACTATGACAACTCCGGAAAACAGTGGTTCTGCAAGCGATGGTGCAGCACCGGTTAATGAAGGAGTGTACTATGTAAAAGCATCATATAATGGAAATACTTGTTATAATGCAGCCGTTAGTAATGTGGTAACGCTTACCGTTGAAACTTATATGGTTCATTTCAATATGAATGGGCTGGGAACTCCACCGGAAGACTATACAGGGGTTGTAGGTGGAACTACAATAACAGAACCGGAAACTCCTACCAGTGATACCCATATATTTATTGGCTGGTATCATGATGCAGCTTGTCTGACTCCGTGGGATTTTGGCTCAGATACTGTAAATGAAGATATCACTCTTCATGCAAAATGGAAAGCAATGTCCGAATATGAAGCATGTTGGGAAAAAGACGGAGAGTGGCATTATGGAACATTTGAAGAGGCCTTAGAAGATGGCAGTACGAATATTATAATACAAAATGATAAAGAACTGGGTAATGTGGAAATTCCGGAGGGAGTTACAGTTACAGTGAATCCGGGAGCAGTAGTTACCATAACAGAGGATGTCATCTTAAATGGTACATTGGATAATCAAGGTACTATTGTGAATCGTGCTTCTGTCAGTGGAGATGGTACGCTGATTAATCAGGGAACCATTGATAATGAAAATGGAATTATCGGTGGAGGTGAGACTCCGCTTTCTATTCAAAATGAAGAAGACGCTGTAATCACCGGTGGACAGGTGAGTGGCGATATTACTAATGATGGTACAATCGAGGATAGTACCATAGCCGGAAATGTAGATAATACCAATGGCACTATTGATGGTGGTACAATCGCTCCGGGTACCCAGGTGACTGGCGGAACGGTAGAAGGTGACGTGGTTAATCAGGGAAATCTTCAAAATACTCAGATAACCGGTAATGTGGATAATACAAATGGTAGCGTGACCGGTGGAACGGTAGCTCCGGGAGCCGGTGTAACCGGTGGAACGGTGGCTGGTGATGTGACAAATCAGGGCATTATCAAGGACAGTAATATAATAGGAGATGTTAATAATGACAATGGAACGGTTTCCGGTGGCACGATTACACCTGATGGTCAGGTGACTGGTGGTAAAGTGGTTGGCGATGTTACGAATCATGGAACCATTGAGGGAAGTGATATTTCCGGCAAGGTTGATAATACAGATGGAACCATTGGAAATAGCCATGTGGAAGAAGGTGGCCAGGTAACCGGTGGTAAGGTTACCGGAAATACGAAAAATGATGGAATTGTGAAAGATGCAGATGTCAAAGGTTCAATGGATAACACCAACGGGGTTATGGATGGTGGAACAGTGGAACCGGAAAGCTCTGTAACTGGTGGAACAGTAACCGGAGATGTAGAAAACCAAGGAGAAATCAAGGATGCAGACATTGCAGGTAATGTAGATAATACCAATGGCACGGTAACTGGTGGAACGGTAGAACCAAGCGGAACGGTAACCGGAGGAAATCTTGGTGGAGATGTAAAGAACAACGGAACTATTCAAGACAGTAATATAACAGGGAATTTGGACAATACCAATGGTACAGTGACCGGGGGAACAATAGGTGAGGATGCATCTGTGACCGGTGGTAAGGTGGCAGGAGATGTAACGAATCATGGAACGATTCAGGATGCAGATATTGCAGGTAATGTAGATAATCAGGATGGAACTGTAACCGGTGGAACAGTAGAACCGAATGGCAGCATAAGCGGTGGAGAGGTAGCCGGAGATGTAATCAATCATGGAACGATTCAGGATAGTAATATTACCGGGGATGTAGATAATACGGATGGAACTGTAACAGGCGGAACCATTAAGCCGGATGGAACTGTAACAGGTGGAAAAGTAGCCGGAGATGTAACCAATGAAGGTACAATAAAGAATAGTGACATCACAGGTAACGTGAATAATCAGAATGGTACAGTAACGGATGGAAATATAGGACCAAATGCAAGTGTTTCCGGTGGTACTGTATCAGGAACAGTTACCAATCAGGGTACTATTAAAGACAGCAATATTACAGCGACAGTGGACAATACAAATGGAACCATATCCGGTGGAACCATAGCTACCGGTGGTACGGTCAATGGCGGAAGTGTGACTGGTGAAGTAACAAATAATGGTACTGTAAACGGAAGCAGCATTAGTGGAACCATTCATAATGAAAATGGAACGGTTTCCGGTGGTGTTGTAGAAAAAGGCGGAACGGTGAAAGGTGGTACCCTTGCCGGAGATGTTGAAAACCAAGGTACCATTCAGGATTGTAATATTACCGGAAATGTAGATAATACAGCAGGTACTATAGAAGGCGGAACGATTCAGGAAGGTGCCAGTGTAACAGGAGGTGTGCGTTCTGGTGATATTGTAGATTATAATGAGAATAAAATGAAGAACTTCTGGAATAATCTATGGTCATCGATTGCAGAAGAGGATGAGAAAGAAGATAAAACAACAATTATAGTAACAGAGACAGAGAAGTCAGTTACACAGGATCAGTCGGTAGTGATTACCCATGGTTCAGGTACCATTACCATTTCCATTGAGGTAGTCAGTGGTAATGAAACAGCTGGGAACAATCAGGCAAACCAGATATCAGGTGTCATTCTTTCAGATACAGAACAAGTGTTAGATGCTTGTCTGTCACCGGAGGAAAAGGAAGCTGTTTATAATGGTGAAACGGTAGAAATCAAGTTGGTAGCAACCACAATTATGCAGGAACAAGAAGTGCCTACGGATGATAAAGCAAGTATTCAGGCAGCTATTTCCGAATCCGAAAAGGATCTGCAGCTTGGTATATATATTGATTTATCAGTGATGAAGAAGCTGGGAACATCCGATTGGGAACGAATGGCGAATCTGTATCAGGAAATGGAAATTGTATTAGACATTCCTGAAGAATTGCGAATGGATGATGTGATTTATTCAGTTGTTCGTTGCCATGATGGTAAGTGTACATTTTTAGAAGATTTAGATCAGAATCCGGATACGATTACCATTTGTACAGATGCATTTTCTACATATGCAATTGTGTATGAAACAAAAGAGCATGCAGAAGAGTTGATGCCTGTTATGCCAGAACCGGAAAATGAAAAATGCTCTTTGTGTGGATTTTGTCCGGCACCGCTTCATATTTGCATTTTTATCTGGCTGACGGGAATTGTTCTTGTACTAATTGCAGCTGTAGTAATAATTTACTTGATTTATAGGAGAAAAATAGAATACAATAAACAGTGATACATGTAGTTAGGTAGTAAAACGGAGAAGGTTTGATGAGGATTATTGCTGTTGATGATGAAGAATTTGCGTTAGAAGATTTGATGTCTGCAATTCGATGTGCTATGCCGGAGGCGGAATTGACCGGTTTTCAAAGGGCAGAGGAAGCACTGGAATATGTGGGAAAAAGCAACTGTGATGTTGCATTTCTGGATATTGGGTTAGCTGGTATTAATGGAATTGACTTGGCAAAACGGCTGAAGATACGAATGCCCCGGATTAACATCATTTTTTCAACAGCTTATCATGAATATACAGGTGAGGCTTTTGAACTTCATGCCAGTGGATATATCATGAAACCCGTAACAGTAGAAAAGGTTCGTCAGGAACTGGAAGATTTAAGGCATCCTGTACTGCCTCAAAGTAACAAGCGAATTCGGATTCAGACCTTTGGTAATTTTGAAGTATTCTTAGATCATGTGCCAATACAATTTCGATATAATAAAACGAAAGAACTGCTGGCATATTTAGTGGATCGGAATGGTGCTTTGTGTACGAATGGGGAAATTATGGGAATCTTATGGGAAGACGATGCGGATGCCCCAAAGCGGATTTCCTATTTGAAAAATATACGCTCTGATTTAGTCAATACATTCAAAGATGCCGGATGTGAGACAGTTATATGCCGACAACGGGGAAGGATTGGAATCGTTCCTACGGAAGTGAGTTGTGATTATTATGATTGGCTGGAAGGACAGGCATATGCGATTAATGCATATGGCGGAGAATATATGTCTCAATATAGCTGGAGTGAGGCTACTCATGGAAACTTGGAACAAATCAAGTACAATAAAGAAGTAAAAGGTTGATAAAACAATAAGTTTTATGTAAAATAGTCTTATTATTGTAGAGATTTGTATAAATTGTGGGATTGTTGTGAAGACACGGAAGATGAGTATTCGGAATCTAAGCCAACAGATAAGTGTTCTGGTGAATAATATACAGGATACAAATCGTTCGGTACAGATAGCAGTGAGTAGTCTGGCAAAGAGTGTAAGAACAGTTTCAGATTTCCTGGAACAATCTGTAATGACGGATTATGAACAGTTTGCTCAGATGGGAAATGCATATAGCAGTAATATGAGTGAGATGGCGGAAATGCTGCAGGCATTTTCACACACGACAGATAACATTCATAATAATATTGTATCTATCCGTGAACATGTTTTGGAGATAGATAAGATGGTAGGAGATGCAACAGAGAATACAGATGAATCAAAGAAGCTAACCGGACAAGTGAATCAGTACAGTTTTTAATTCATTTTGGAGTATAAGGTTCATTAATTTGGTGACATAAAAAAGTAGTTGACTTTAATGAAAGATTACGTTATAATCTAATAGTTGTTTGTGAAAAGAAAGCAGAGTATCCACTCTCACCTTAGCGCAAGGGCGACTCGGGTTAATAAAAAGTATGAGATTATAATTAGCTTTTTATGTAGTGGATAGGTATGCTATCCACTTTTCTTGTGTTTAAAATTATTTGGAGGTGTACGACTATTAGCGATTTAATGATTAATGAACAAATCAGAGACAAAGAAGTGCGTGTAATTGGTGAAGATGGTGAACAGCTTGGTATCATGTCATCCAAAGAGGCGTTAAAGCTTGCGAAAGAAGCAGAGTTGGACTTAATTAAGATTGCACCAACGGCAAAGCCACCGGTATGCAAGATTGTGGATTATGGTAAATACCGCTATGAACAGATGCGGAAGGAAAAAGAAGCAAAGAAAAAGCAGAAAACAGTTGACGTAAAGGAAATTCGGTTTTCTCCAAATATTGACACCAATGATTTAAATACAAAGGTAAATCAGGCAAGAAAGTTCTTATCCAAGGGGGATAAAGTAAAGGTTTCTATTCGATTCAGAGGTAGAGAACTGGCACATACAGAAATTGGTGTTGACATCCTGAATAACTTTGCTGAGAAGCTGGAAGATGTTGCAGTGATAGAGAAACCGGCAAAGGTAGAAGGAAGAAGTATGGTAATGTTTTTAGCTGAAAAACGTTAAATTCAAAATAGACGATATATTTTAAGGAGGAAGTATCATGCCAAAATTAAAGACTAAGAAAGCAGCTGCAAAGCGCTTCAAGACAACAGGAACTGGTAAACTGAAGAGAATGAAGGCTTACAAAAGCCATATCTTAACCAAAAAGACAACTAAGAGAAAGAGAAATCTTAGAAAAGCAACTATGACAGATGCAACTAATGTTAAGACAATGAAGAAGATTTTACCATACATCTAATGGATAGGAGGAAGCGATAATGGCAAGAGTAAAAGGCGGCTTAAACGCTAAGAAAAAGCATAATCGAGTATTGAAGCTGGCAAAAGGTTATAGAGGAGCCAGATCAAAACAGTATAGAGTAGCAAAACAGTCTGTAATGAGAGGTTTAACTTCTGCATACGCCGGACGTAAGGAAAGAAAGAGACAGTTCAGACAGTTATGGATTGCACGTATCAACGCTGCAGCAAGAAT
>CAMEWU010000084.1 GCA_945946715.1 uncultured Clostridium sp.
GGGAATGTGTGGGCAGTCCTACGTATAAAACACATATGCAACACTACCTACCACAAATCCCTTATTTCCGGGCTTTTCTCGTTCTCAAAACGTTAACAAAGAGATAGTTTTGTTTTTCAGAGAGAGACGATTCATTACTCCTCAGTATGTTACGATACTGAGGAGTTTTTTCATTCTCTTAACGTTCTTCTCTGAGTGCTTATCATTGACAAGTGGTTACACCTATTATATTCTAATAATAGCACGTTTTTGGATGAACTAGGGGGCATATAGTATGAGTTTATTATACAGGGAAGAAGATGAACCGTTCATTTCTGTTTCCGATGATACATATAAGGACTTGGCGTTGCACGAATTGTGTAATGCAATATCTACGGATTCTTCAAATCAAGAATTGATACAATCGATCTTTTCAAAGATACCTACCAGATATGAGACAATTACATATCGACAGGCAATTTTGCAGGACTTTTTGGATAGGAAGGAAATGTGCGATGAACTGGAGATTATTCTAGAGAAGCTAAATACCTTAAAGGAGTTTAAGTCCCATCGCAGAATGGATGCAGATCGCAAATCAAGCATCTGGGAATTGTTGGACTACTTGCAGGAGCTGGAAGTCTATACGGAAACGGTAGAAGATATGGATCGTGTCCTACAGCTTTATGCGCCAAAATCTCAAGGACTGACTGAGATTGCACAACGTGTACATAAGATTATTACTGATGGACAGATGGAGGAGCTGCGGACAGCACTTTCCGGATTACGTGCAGATATATCAACGACGAAGAGTATGACATTCGGCGTTAACTTTACACCGGATTTGTATCCGCAGGATGTCGTCATTATGGGATTTCATAATGCAAAGATTATGCCGAAAATGACACTCAAGGATCAGTATGATAACCGTTTTCTGAAAAATGGACAGTTTGGTATCAGAGATCCATTGCTTGATACGTTGACACGTGAAATAGAAGGGCATATGGCAAAAGAAATGCGGCGAATGAAGCGTGTATTTCGGGATTATATAAGTCTGGATGGATACTTCCTTGTAGAATTATGTTCAGAACTTCAATATTACCTGCTAATGGCGCGATTTGAACGCAAGTTAAAGGCAAGTGGCAATCCAATCTGCATGCCGGTGTTATCGGATGATAGTCAGTCAGTGAATATGCAGGGCGTGTACAATATACGACTTGCAATAGATGGTGAAGAAAAAATTGTGCGAAATGATTTTGTATTTTCCAAGGAGGAGCGAATCTACATTCTGACCGGTCCGAACCGCGGTGGAAAGACGATGCTGACGCAGGGAATCGGTATTGCGGCATTCATGGCATCGCAAGGACTATTTGTTGCGGCAGAGAAATATGAAGGATTTCCTTTTGACCGAATTCTGACTCATTTTCCGGCAGACGAGAATGAAACGGTGAATTTTGGACGATTGGGTGAGGAAGCCATTCGCATTCAGCAGATTGTGAAAGAAGCGGATGAGCATTCGTTAGTATTGTTAAACGAGACGTATTCAACTACATGTGCATCCGATGGATTGTATTTGGCAAAGGATTTGGTACATGTGTTAAAGAACCGAAATATTCCATGCATATATAATACCCATATTCATGAGCTGGCACGGATGACCGATGAAATGAATCGGTGGGAAGGCACAAGTGCAGTCATTAGTATTATTATGGAGATTGTGGATAATGAGAATACATTCCGGGTATTGCGGAGTGAACCGGATACAAGCTCCTATGCCAGAAATGTTGCATTGGCGTATGGCATTACCTATGAGCAGATGATGGGCATAGAACAGTAGAGGGTAACATGAACGCAAAGAAGAGGTTTTATTTAATTTCATATTAGTAGTGATATGCACGCTCATCAATGCGTTGTTGTATTCTGCGTTGGTTAGGGTAGACCGGACTGTGTTTTTGTCACAAGTGTTTTCCATGATTCCAATTGCTACAATCCTTGCAGCCTTGATTGGAAGCGATTTAGCAGCTGTGCTTGTGGCTGCGTTTTCCGGAATTGCTGCCTACTATATTGATACAGCCACTTTACGTCCGGGAAATAGATTCATTTACTTGTGTTTTGGCCTTGCAGTTGCATTGATTTGCAGCAGAATGAAGAAAAATGAAATGAGGTTGAGAATCTATACGAATCATTCACAACAGCAATGAATGATATGACAGAATATGTAGAGAATATCAAGATACAGACAGAGCATATTACACAGATTCAGCATAACGTGATTACAACCATGGCTGATATTGTTGAGAGCCGTGATGAGAATACTGGTGGACATATTAGACGGACGGCAAAGTATGTTGAAATCATTGCAAATGAATTGGTTCAGGAAGGAAAGTATTTGGATATACTAACCCCTCAGTATATTTCGGATATGGTAGTGGCAGCACCATTGCATGATATGGGAAAGATTCACGTATAAGATCAGATACTGAATAAAAAGGGACGTCTGACTGATGAAGAATATGATGTCATGAAAACACATGCAGCTGCAGGCAGAGAATTGTTAGAAAAGGCAACGGAGAATCTGGGTAATTTTGAGTACCTTGATATGGCAATTGATATGGCAGGCATGCACCATGAATGGTGGAACGGAAAGGGGTATCCGAATGGTTTGGCAGGCGAAGACATTCCGCTATGTGCAAGAATTATGGCAGTCGCAGATGTATTTGATGCCATTTTTTCGAAGCGCTGTTATAAAGAGGCAATGGAGTTTGAAGAGGCCTTTGAAATTGTAATAGGGGAGAGTGGTGAGCATTTTGACCCTCAGATTATTGAGGCGTTTGTTGCAGCAAAAGAAAAAATAAGACAAGCAGCAACAGAGTAGTCTTTTTTTAATCAGTAGAATGTGGTATTATAAATCTGTGTAAGCAATCATATAGTATAGGAGGATGGTATTAATGGAAAGATTAAAAGACAAAGTGGCAATTGTAACTGGCTCTACCAGTGGAATCGGTGTTGGTATTGCTAAATTATTTGCGGCAGAAGGCGCCAAGGTGGTTATCTGTGGACGTCGGGAAGCAAAGGGACAGGCTGTAGTAGACAGTATTGCAGCAGAAGGCGGAGAAGCATGGTATCATTTTATGGATATTACAGCTACGGAGAGTATTGAACAGTTATTTGCTGACACAGTAGAGAAATTCGGGAAAATTGATATCTTAGTGAACAATGCTGCCAATGTAGGATTAAAGGATGGTCGTGTAGATGAATTGTCGTTAGAGATGTGGGATGCTGTATTCCAAAGCGATGTTCGCGGAACCTTCTATGCGACAAAGTGCGTACTTCCTTATATGCAGAAAAATGAGACGGGTGGTTCCATTATTAACATTGGTTCCATGGCATCTTGTGGTGGTGACTTAGGTTCTACAGCGTATGCTTGTGCAAAAGCCGGCGTAGATATGCTGACACAGTCCACTGCATTACAGTATGGAAAGGATAATATCCGTTGTAACTGTGTACGTCCGGGTTTGATTGTAACACCGGAAAATGAAGCATATGTGCCACAGGCATTGAAGGACATTTTCTTAAGTAATATCATGGTTAATCGGTATGGATGTCCGGCAGATATTGGACATATGTGTGTATATCTGGCTTCAGATGAAAGTGCTTATGTAACCGGACAGATTGTGAATGTAGACGGTGGTTTGAATTCGCATGTATCTACGGTTGCCCAGTTTAAAGAGTTGAACTCTCGTACATGGTAGAATTAGAATGGAAATATTAAAGGAGAGGGGAGTCCTCCCCAAATAAGAAAATGGAAAAGAATAAAAGCAGAAATTCATTTACAGGCTCATTAGGGTTTGTATTGGCGGCAGCAGGTAGTGCAGTTGGGTTAGGGAATATTTGGAGGTTTCCATATTTGGCTGCAAAAGACGGTGGCGGTTTATTCCTGGTAATTTATGTAATCTTGGCACTGACCTTCGGGTTTACACTTCTTACTACGGAAATTGCAATTGGACGAAAGACAAAGCAAAGTCCCTTGACCGCATATAGCAAGGTCAAGAGAGGCTGGGGATTCTTAGGTGTCATTGCTTGTCTGGTTCCGGTCATCATTATGCCGTATTATTGTGTCATAGGTGGCTGGGTTGTAAAGTACTTTCTTGCATTTTTGACAGGAGAGGGTACAGAGGCGGCACAGGAGGGTTATTTTGGCAATTTTATTACCGGTGATATTCAACCGATTATCTTGACTGTTCTTTTCCTTGGAATTGTGGCATTTATCATCTTCCGAGGAGTAGAAAAGGGAATTGAATCTTCATCTAAGATTATTATGCCGATTTTGCTATTGCTGGTCGTTGGAATTGCTATATTTTCAATTACGATTCAGCATACAGATGCTGATGGTATCACCAGAACCGGGTTAGAGGGGTTAAAGGTTTACTTGATTCCTAATCTGCAGGGCTTAACTGTGAAGGGCTTCTTTACGGTACTGTTAGACGCCATGGGTCAGTTGTTCTTCAGCTTAAGTGTTGCTATGGGTATTATGATTGCATATGGTTCCTATGTAAAGGATGATGACAATTTGGTAAAATCTATCAACCAGATTGAGATTTTTGATACCTTGGTTGCATTTCTTGCAGGTGTCATGATTATTCCGGCAGTCTTTACCTTTATGGGTACAGAAGGCATGCAGGCATCCGGACCGAGTCTGATGTTCGTCTCTTTGCCAAAGGTTTTTGCTGCGATGGGAAAGGTTGGAAATGTCGTAGGGTGTTTATTCTTTGCTATGGTGCTTTTTGCGGCAATTACCAGTGCAGTATCGGTTATGGAAGCAGTAGTATCCAGTTTGATGGATAAATTCCATATGTCCAGATTGAAAGCTACGGCAATTGAAACCGGTGTTGCGTTAATTGGTGGTATTATCGTGTGTCTGGGCTATAATAAGCTGTATTTTGAAATTACTTTACCAAATGGAGCCAGTGCGCAGATTCTGGATATCATGGATTATATCAGTAACAATATTATGATGCCGTTAGTTGCAATTGGAACCTGTATTCTGATTGGTTGGGTTGCTAAACCAAAGGAAGTGATTGAAGAAGTAGAAAAGACCGGATGTAAATTCGGAAGAAAGCTACTTTACATTGCCATGATTAAGGTGATTGCACCACTGCTTCTGGTAATTTTGTTCCTGAAGTCGATAGGTATTTTAACATTTATTTAAGTGGTAATGATGCAATAATATGAAAAGAAATAATTAGATACGATTCATTAACTGGAAAAGTTAATTAGAAAAAGAGCCATGTAGCTGATTTCCTTATAGGAAACTGTCTCATGACTCTTTTCTTATGAAAGCTATTTTTTATGAAAGCTATTTTTCTATGAACGATAATTCTCTGTGAAAGCTTACATTCTCCGTAAAGCTTCAATCGGGCTAAGCTTTGCAGCTTTTCTGGCTGGGTAGATTCCAAAGAAGATACCAACAGCAGAAGAGAAAAGAGTGGTTATCAGAACGGCACCAACTCCGATAGAAGGAGTAAAGGCATAGGTCGGGGCTACCAGACTGACAATCTGTGATATCAGGAAAGCTCCCACATAACCACCGATAATTCCAAGAATACCACCAACCATAGTTAAAAAGGCAGATTCGGACAGGAATTGAAGCATGATGGAACTGGTCTTGGCTCCAAGAGCTTTTCGGATACCGATTTCTCTGGTACGTTCTGTAACAGATACCAGCATAATGTTCATAACACCGACACCACCTACCAGAAGGGATATAGCAGCAACTAAGGAGATAAATAAGGTAATCATGTTAATTACCATATTGATAGTTGCCATATAATCGCTGAAACTTTGAATCTGGAAGGTATCGGTTCCCTTACAATTGTGTCGGGATTCTAATATATTAATGACTTCATCACAAGTGGTTTTGGAATCAGCACCATCTGCCAACATTAGGTTGGCAGCGTAGGTATCTTCCGGTAAGGAAAGTCCCAGAGCTGATTCAAAGGTAGTAAGCGGAACATTTAAGTAAATAGGTGCATTTTCATAGCTGTAGGAAACCAGAGAAGCATTGTCGGCAAAAGTAGTCAGTCCTATAATCCGATATTCTACAATTCTTCCCTGAATATTGATATCTACAGTCATTCCAATGACATCTGTATTACCAAAGAGCTTAATTGCATCATCTTCACTGATGTAGCAGACCATTTTGCCGTTTTCATAATCATCTTCTGAGAAATAAGCTCCTTTGCTTAAAACACTATACTGTTCAAAAAGATAATTGTCGGCATTGCAGCCGTATGCATAGGCATCAAAATCGCCCTTTGGAGTGGAAATGGTACCCTGTCTGCTGTCAGTAAATAAATATGACTGTATGCCTTCCACATTTTCTTTAATATACTCTAAATCGTCCAGTGTGATAAGATCCGTATCACTCATAGACATAATGGCAATTTGTCCGGTTCCGATGCTGTCGAGCTGGGAAGTAATCATATTCTTAAAACCGTTTCCCAGTGACATAATCAGAATAACGGAAGAAATACCAATAATAATACCAAGCATGGTAAGTAGAGAACGAATTTTATTGGAGAGTATATTGAAAAATGCCATTTTTATATATTCTTTTAATTGTGACATTTGTATTCCCCCTGACTATTTCTGTTCTGACTCTGAAGATTGTGATTCATCTGCTCCATTTGCTTCTGTTGTATCTTCCGGCAAAATTGGATTGACAGGTAATCCTTCTGTAATCATGGCTGTTACATTGGTAATAACCATGGTGTCTGCATCCAGACCGGACAGGATTTCACAGTTATCGATATCACTAACGCCGGTTTCTACATATTTCTTAACAACAAGATTATCTTCGACTGCATAGACAAAGGTTCCCTCTGTATCTACGTTAATTGCAAGGTTTGGAACTGACATAACATCCTCAACAGATGCAGTATGTATTACTACCTTTGCATCCAGTCCTAAGATAATATTTTCATCCGGATTCTGAATGGTAACTTCTGCTTCAATATTGGTAGCTCCGGTAGCAGTAGTTGTTGCGATTTTGCTGATGTAGGTTACTTTTCCGGTATATTCATGATCCAGAAGAGTAACGGTTGCAGTCTGACCCAATGAAACCGTTTCCATATCCTTTTTTGATAATGGAACGGTTACTTTGATACTGTCTGTGCTGGCAATTGTGAACAATGTCATACCCGGGCCGGTAGTTGCACCTTTTACAATATCAACAGAAGCAATAATTCCATCTTTATCAGCTACAATTCCTGCTTTGCCTTCTTCTAATGAAGTGGCAGCAGCTTCTTTTTGCAGATTTGCTAATTGATTGGAGATATTTAACTGTTCTTTTTGAGTAGCGGTCAGGATGCCGGCTTCTGCACTGTCAACTAAAGCCTCCTGCTGTGCCAGCTGACTTTGCAGGTCTGCTAATTCACTGGTTTTTGCAGAAATTGCAGCAGAAATGCTACTGCTTTCATCCGGCAGAGTACTTATGATAGTTTCCAGATTTTGAATGGAAGCCAGTAACGTATCCCGCTCATTGCAGGCATTGATATAGTCCGGATTGGTAGATAATGTGCTGCTGTCTGTAGTAGAATCCAAAAGGGTTTGTATGGTATCTAATACAGTAGAAAGCTGAGTCCGCTTTTCAGTAAGAGTAACAAGTAAGTCGCTGTTTGGGTCTTCAACAACACTACTATTTTGTAATTCCGTGATTTCGGCTTCCAGAGTGGAAATCTGTGTTTTTAAGGAAGCAACATTTTTCTTTGCCTGTTCCAAATCAGAACTGGTCTGATTCGATTGTTCGATAGTTGCCTGATTGGTTAACTGGTTGGAACGGGCAGTCAGAGCAGCCTGATTATACTGATCCTCTAAAGCAGAAGTATCAAAAGTCAGAAGTGTATCTCCTTTTTTAACTGTTTGTCCTGGACGGATATTGATTTCATCTACGGAAGCAGTGACAGAAGTCGTGTAGGATGTTATATCACCGCTGGAAATAGTTCCGCTGGTAGTAACAGAAGAAGAGATATCATGGTTTGCCGGTTGCACGACATCTACCGGTGTTCCAAAGTTACTTGACATTTTGGAAATGATAATTCCACCGGCAATAATGACAATTGCCAAAAGTGCAACGACTGCACAGATGATAATAATTATAACTTTTTTGTTTGATTTCTTATTTGTAGTTATATTTTCAGACATTTTAAAACCTCCAAATATAATAAATTAATGTTCTTTGGTAAAATCGGATTCAATTTTACCATCCATAATACGTACGACCCGTTTGGCGTTAGCGGCTATCTGGTCGTCATGAGTTATTAGAATAACGGTTCGTCCACTGTCGTGCAGTTCATGAAGAATCTTCATGATTTCTTTGGTGGAACCGGAATCTAAGTTACCCGTTGGTTCATCTGCCAGAATAACGGGCGGTTTGGCAGCTATGGCACGTGCTATGGCAACTCTTTGCTGTTGACCGCCACTCATCTCTGACGGTTTATGATGAACTCGATGTTCCAGACCAACAATTTTAAGAGCTTCCAGAGAACATTCCCGTCGTTCTTTGGCAGGCATCCCTCGATAAATCAAAGGTAACTCTACATTTTCTAATGCTGTAAGATTAGAAATCAGATTAAATCCTTGAAATATGAACCCGATTTGTTTATTTCGAATATCGGACAGTTGATTGTCTGATAAATGGGATACATCCTCTCCGGATAGAATATATTGACCGGAAGTGGGGGTATCCAGACATCCAAGCATATTCATGAGCGTGGATTTTCCGGAACCGGATTGCCCGATAATAGCTACGAACTCTCCGGACTGTATATCAAGTGATACATCATCCAAAGCACGTACTTCATTTTCGCCCGGATTATAGATTTTCATAATATGTTCAATATGTATGAGTGAATCCATGGTTAACTCCCTTCTGTTAATTTATTTATGCGCTGGAAATATTTAGCGCATGAAAAGTTTTTGCTATTATATAATGAACGGATAATATCCGCAACATTTGATTTGCAATTGTTAATTTTTCGTAATATTACTTAAAAGATTAGCTGAAAATTGGCACTGATTGAAAAGAATCTGAAAGAATTTCTTTAGGTAATTAACCGGAATCATTTTCTGCCTGTGGATCATATTCCAGAATGTCCCCGGGCTGACAGTGCAATACTTCGCAGATAGCTTCTAAGGTGGAAAAGCGGATGGCACTGATTTTTCCGGTTTTCATTTTGGATAGATTTACGTTGGATACCCCAACCCGTTCTGATAATTCATTTAAGCTCATTTTCCGGTCTGCCATAATTCGGTCCAATCGTAATATAATTTTTCCCATAGTCTCACTCCTTACAATGTTTCATCGGATTCCTGCTGCAACACCGCACCGTATTTGAAAATAAATACTAACGCTAAGATTACCAGAATAATAAGTACCATACTTCATATCTATACATCCTCTCTGTTGTGAATAATGATAATTATTTAATGTTCCTTAATTGTTAAATGAAACGCAGTTATTTCATTCATCTATCCTTTATTAAAA
>CAMEWU010000085.1 GCA_945946715.1 uncultured Clostridium sp.
CTTCAAATAAATTACGAACACGGGATGCACCAACACCTACGAACATTTCAACAAAATCCGAACCGGAAATACTTAAAAACGGCACACCTGCTTCACCGGAAATTGCTTTCGCCAACAGTGTTTTACCTGTTCCGGGAGGTCCTACTAACAATACTCCTTTCGGAATTCTGGCACCCAGTTTGTTATACTTTCCGGGATTTCTCAGAAAGTCTACTATTTCCTCTAATTCCTGTTTTTCTTCCTGTAGACCTGCCACCTTGGTAAAGTCAATACCATGATCATTTTCTACCATCATCTTGGCACGGCTTTTTCCAAAATCCATCATTTTACCGCCACCGGAACCTTGAATGGACATCATCATGATAAACATAAATATCATCATTACAATCAGTAACACTACATATGGAAGGAGCTGGCTGAATGCACTCTGTCTTGTTACATCTCCAACTGTCAGAATAATGCTGTCTTCCTGTGCCTCACTCTTGTTCTGTTCCTGTACCATCTGAATAATCTCATTGACATCCGATGCATAAAAATCTTTCTCTTTATTATCCTTATTAATAATACTAACTACACCGGTAGGCACCTCACTGTTTTGCTTAATCTTCACAGTGGTAATATTACCTTCCTCTAAATCCTTTTGAAAACTGGATAGATTATACGAATACAAATCAAGTGAATTACTTCTTACATAAAAGGTGTATGCAAATATAAAAAGTGCAAGCAGAACCAAAAACCATAAGATTCCACGGAATGCTCCCTGCTTATTCATCCTTTTTCTCCTTTCTAAACTTCCACAATTCCTATATATGGAAGATTTCTATATTTTTGTGCATAATCAAGACCATAACCTACCACGAAGGCATCCGGAATTACAAACCCAACATCATCGATTTCCACTTCTTTTTCCCGACGGTCCGGTTTGCTTAACAAGGTCACTAATCTGAGACTGGCCGGTTGCCGACCGGATAATATAGGAAGCAGATAGCTTAATGTATTTCCGGAATCAATAATATCTTCTACAATAATAACATCTCTGTCCTTAATCGATTCTGCTAAATCCATTACTATTTTTACACGTCCACTGGATTCAGTACCTGCCCCATAGCTGGAAATGGACATAAAATCCATGGTAACCGGAACCGTCAGACGTTTTGCTAATTCACACACAAAGAATACACTTCCCTTTAAGATTCCAACCAGATGAATTTCTTTTCCTGCATAATCATGATTGATTTTATCCGCCATCTCCTGGATTCTGGTTTCAACGGCTTCTTTTGATATTAATACTGAAATTTTATCCATTTTATTCTCCTTCGTACCAAAATGTTATTTTCAGAACTTTATTCGTTTCCTCTGTAACTTTGAACTCCTCACTCATCCGCATACCGATAACCCAGCATATCTGCTGCCCGGAAGCCAGAACCAACATATGCTCCCGTTGTTCCCGTGGAACCTTATTATCAATAAAATAACGGGACAACTTCTTTTGTTCTCCCTTTGAATTTATAACCAGATAATCCCCCGGCATTGGGTTCCGTACGCATAAATTAGCTTTTATTTTATCATAATCAAACATCTTCGTATAGAGGTTTTTAGAAATTTCCCCTCCGGCTGTCCAATCAATACAGATACAATCCAACCATCCTATCTCTGCAATTTTTATTCTGGTATTGGGTTCCACTGCAATCGGAAGGATGGCTGACTGCTGTGGCTCTACCTGAGCACCAATCCGAATTCCTTCATAACTACGGATTGCCTGTAAGTGATAGGGAAGGGATACCTGCTTACCAACAGGTCTTTCCACCAAATCTAATACCTGTTCCACATGTTTCTGTTCCCAATCTCTGGAAGAACCGGATAAATGTACCAGCAATCTATAAATGATATGACGTTGTACCAGTACGGGCAATTCTGAGATTCTGTCCTTTTCCACAAGAACTCCATTTTCACAGTCTACCACTGCTGCCTTCTCTGACTGTACTGCCATCTGCTCCACAAATTCCCAATACTCTTTTGCCAGAGTGGAAACTTCTGCCAGATGACTGACCGCTTTTTCATTTATAGCTTCCATCCGGGGAAGTATCTGGTTTCGAATCACATTTCTGGAATAATCATCCGATAAATTAGATGCATCCGTATAATAAAGAATCTTCTTTTTATTTAAATATGCTTCAATATCTTCTCTGGCTATATTCCACAAAGGACGTATAATCCTACCCCGCATTGGTGGAATACTGCCAAGTCCCCGCATTCCGGTTCCCCGTATCATGTGAAAAATCAAAGTCTCTGCCCGGTCATTCTGATGATGGGCAACCGCAATCTTCTTCATACCTTCCTGTCTGCATACTTGTTCAAAGCATTCATAGCGGAAATTCCTTCCGGCTTCTTCTATTGATGCACCTGTCTCTTCCGCATACGCATCTATGTTTTTACGAAAGACTGTACAGGGAATATTCATCTGTTTGCAAAACTCCTGTACATAGTTCTCTTCTATATCTGCCTCTGTTCGAAGCAAATGGTTAACATGAACCACGTGCAGTTTCAACGCAAATTCTTCTGCCAGTTCTGTCAGCACCTGAAGCAGACACATAGAATCTGCACCGCCGGAAACTCCAACAACCACACCATCTCCAGGCTCTAACATATGAAATTCCTGAATTGTCTTCCGTACACGTTCTATCAAGGTATTCTGCCTCCTAATACTTCTGAACCATCTTCTTACTTATATTAATGGAAATACATGGAAAATGCAAGAAAACCAAAATTTGAAATCTGCTATTTTTTCCATATGCCAAGTGCCAGTACGCTGGCATCATCCCGCATAATTCCTCCATTCATTTTTTCTATCCGCTTTAGCAGTTCTTCTGCCAGTTCCTGCGGATTTTTTGTTTCGATTTCCAGAAGCATTTCTTTTAAACATTCTTCCTTATTTTCAAATATGATACCATCTAACACTCCATCACTTACCATAATTATCATATCCCCATGATAAAACTTCTTCCGCACAGCATCCAGCTCCGTCTGTTCCCGGATACCAACAGGAAGGGTAGTTGACTGAATGCTCTCAATCCATGTTCCACGCTTAATAAAAGTTGTGGAAGCTCCCATTTTTAAGAATTCACCAACTCCGGAATACAAATCAACCATACATAAATCCATTGTTGTAAATGCTTCTCCCTGCCCCTGAAGCGAAATCAATTCGTTGAGAATTTCAATTGCTGTCTCCTTCCGGAAGCCTGCTTCCAGCATTTCTTCCAATAAATCCACCAACTGTTCACTCTGCTGGGATGCTTCTTCCCCGCTTCCCATACCATCTGCCAGGAGCATGAGCAGCTGGCCATTCTTTAATTCCATTTGAGAAAAATTGTCACCGGAAACCCGTTCCCCTCCTTTTGTGATTCGCTTTGCTCCGGTTAAATAGCGATAATGAGTGTCTTCTTCTAATATTATTACATTATATTCCCGATTAATAATCATCCGACTGGCAGCTGCCACCCGGTAATTACAGTCTAATGCTTCGCTAATGATTTCTGCTGCTTCTTTTGCTGTCATAACTCTTCCGCGGATTGTTCGGGCAGATAAATATATTTCCCGCTTTCCATGAACTCCTTTTACAATAACCAGATGCTGAACCCGGACATTCTGCCGCTCAAGCTCATGGATAATCCGGCTTTCCTGCTGACGGTTCATGGAAAGAGGTGTATACATTCCACTGGAAAATTCCCGAATACTTTCTCCGATTTCTCCCATCTGTCTGGCATAAAACGGATACTTTACAGCCTGAACATCTCCGCTGACTGCATACAAAGGCATGGCAAAACTCCGGCTGATTTTTGTAAACACACCGGCAAAATCCTGTAATCGCGTCTGGGTCATTTTCTGTACCTCGCCATTAATCAACTCCTGTCGGGATATTACATCTGCAATCTGATATTTTAACAGGTAGCTTTTTGGCGTACAGATAAACAAAATGCCTGCTGACAACAGTCCACGCAAGGCTTGTACTTCCATCAGCTCCGGATAATAAAAGAATCCTAAAAAACCCATAATTGCCAAAAATCCAAAAGCCTCCAGCCATTTGCTCCACTCTCCTAAAAAAGCGGCTGCCAGACTTAAAATAACACATATGGCAACCCATTCCACCTGATGGGTACGCAGTGCAAGTATCACACCGCATATGGCACCTACACTGGTTCCATATGCCACGCCATGCCGGTACGACATATAAAGAAGCAGGTAATATACCACTCCTTGTAAAACAGTAAACATTCCCGCAATCTGGAGAGGAATCCCCCATAGAATTACTGCCAGCAGTGTTAAGCTACTTAGCAGATTTTCACTTTTCATTATATCTTCCCGATTCAGTATCACCTGAAATGCCTGTTCTAAAATCAATGTAAAACTAATGACTGCAATTCCTTCCAGAACAGAAAGATACCAAAGAGCAGCCTGATGCAACCATACATTCCATAGGATTCCACCTGTCATTGTAATAACTCCCGATAAACCAGCAATCAGCAAAGGATTCTTCTTACGGTTTCCCACTGGCGACAGACCAATCACAAGCGTAATTATAAATAATAGAACACTATATTTTATAGTACCGGTAACCGTTATCGTTGATGCAATTCCAAGCACTACCGTTCCCAACAATCCCCATGAACCACATCCGGTCAGATATGCCCCTACAAATACAGCAATTGCAAATGGATACATATCTGCCACTTCTGACCTTGCCGCCAGAAATGACAGAATATATATCCATATCACCTCTCTTTTATGTTCCTTTCCTGCTTTCATTACTTTTCACCTCCACATTCCATGGTGGTAATTATAGAAAACAGGCAAAACGAATTTTGTCATTTTAGGGAATGGAAATTCTTGAATATTCCCCATAGAATGTTTGAGAATTTCTATGAAATCCTTGATATTCAGGCGTTAAACATAATCTTTTCACTCCGGAACATCCTAGATGTTATCCATGCAAACAAAGCTCCCACACCCAAATTAGATATGACAGCAAATAGAAATCCCGGCAATGTGATATCCAGAGTAAACACATTTTTCAATGCCATGGTTGGTCCATATAATGGAATTAAATATTGAAGATTGGTAACCTCTTCTCCCCGGAACATCGTCATCACGCCAATTACCATAACAATCATATATACCGGTGTTATAAATGTACTGCCTTCCTTCATATTCTTTGCTAATGTGGAACATACCGCAATCAGTGCCACATATAAAAACACGAGGGTCACAATCAATATCAACATCATACACATCTGTCCGGGCGGAAAGCTTAGTTCCTGTCCTGTGACAGCCCCCAGAGTCTTATAAAGCAGCGGCATGGCAAATATCATGGCTCCCCCATAAATCAAAGCAGATAAGCCCGATAAAATCATAAGTGCAAACAATTTTCCATACACAATGGAGCTTCTCTTAATTGGGGACATCAATAATGCTGCCATAGTCCCCCGTTCTTTTTCTCCGGCAAATGTGTCGGCTCCCAGACTCATGGCTCCTGCAAACAATAAAATAGTAATCATATACGGAATGGCTGACCCTAACATTTTTCCTTGTGCCTTGTTATCATTTTGTATCACTGCCTCTTCATTTTCTGCATCAACAGTAAATACTTCCAACTGCTCCAAATTCCCAATTCGTTTTTTCAGCAGATTCTGCCGATATGTCTCTAGAATCGCCGACAATGCATCAGCTCTGGCATTATCGGAATAATCCTCAGATGGATTATAATAGGTTGCAATATCCGGAATCTCATCACCAGAAGTATAGGCATTGGTCTGCTGGTCAAACCCTTCTGGAAACGCAATTATTAAATCCAGTTCTCCTGAATAAATAGCAGCCTTACCAGTCTCCATCTCTGTCTCCGAGTCACTCCATGCAACATGATAAATGGTCTCATTTATCTTATACCCATCCTGAGTCTCCGATATCTTCTGCTCCTGCATATATGAGTAGAAGCTTTCCGGTGCCTGATAAATCAGAAGAGTAGGCTCATGTTCTTCCCAATCCTGCATCACGGAAGTTATCATAATACCCATTAACAGATACAATCCCATTACTACCAACGCAGGCATAATGAACAGACCAAAAATCATCTTTTTATCTGAAAATACCCGATATAGTTCTTTTCTCATTATGATTCCAATTGCTTTCATGCTGTCACCTCCGCCTGACGATAAAGTTCAAAAAAGGCATCCTCTAAGTCGTCTGCATGATTCTGTACTAATGCCTCTTCCAAGGTTCCCTGAAATACACAGGAACCATTAATTATCATAGCCATACGGTCACATAGTTTCTGCGCCTCAGGCATGATATGTGTGGATACAATTACCAGTTTCCCCTGCTCCCGCAACAGTTTTAGATAATCAGTTACCGCCCTGGCTGTAATAATATCCAATCCGTTGGTTGGTTCATCAAAAATCACAATATCCGGATCGTGTACCAGACTGACAGCAATAGATGCTTTCTGTTTCATACCGGTGGATAATTCTTCGATTCTCTTATCCTCAAATCGGCTGATATCAAAATACTCAAACAGTTCCGCCCTTCTCTTTTCAATGGTCTCTTCCGACATCCCATATAACTTCCCAAAAAATCGGAACAGATACTTCGGGCTGAAATGAGCGTCCAGCTTCACTTCATTGGTTAAAAATGCCATGGAGCGCCGAACCTGTTCTCCATCTTTCACCGTATCATATCCATTTACTTTTATAGTACCTTCTGTAGGCTGCAACAGTGTTGCCACACAACGAAGTAAGGTAGTTTTTCCTGCACCGTTTGGGCCAAGAATTCCAAAAATTTCTCCTTCTTTGGCTGTCAATGACACCTGTTTTACTGCCACCTTAGTTGCCGATTTTGTTTTCTGTTCCTCCATCTGCTTTCGGTTCAGTTTATATATCTTTGTCACATTCTGTATTTCTATCATATCTTTCCTTTCTTTTCTATACAAAAAGCCATTGCAAACCCATATTGCAACGGCTTTTATTCTTCACTTGGTTTAATTGTAGTATCTCCGGGTCTTATCAGATTTAACAATTCTCTTGCTGTCTCTTCAACGAAAGCATCTGTCTGCTGATACGCTTCTTGCTGTTGTAATTTCTCTGTCCGTTCTTCCTCTTCCTTTTTCTCTTCTTCCAGCTTTGCTATTGTTTCTGCATTAATCTGATACTGTTCTTTTAAGTATCGGTAACGAACAAACAGAGTGGCACAAAGAACTAATAACACTACGGAAATTACGATTATACCTTTGCGGTTTTCGTTTCTTGTGGTATTTCTTCTACTCATTCTTACCTTCCTTTTCATAATTCTTTTGTTTCATTGTACTGTGTTTTCTTGCTTTTTTCAATGCTAATTTCAATTTATTAGAAACCGTCCAAATCAATCCGCAAATAAATGGACTAATACCCCAATTGTATAGCAGCACTCCGCAACACATACCTAACAACACAAACGCCCGAATCTGTCCATGATTATATGTATAGAAAACTGCAACAATCAGGCATCCTGCTCCAAGACAAAAAACAATATCTTCAATTGCCGTCATCCAGTCTTTGTGTTGCTTTATTCCACGAAGGATTCGAAAAAAATCATAATAGAAAACTACAACCATTCCCCAAAAGGCACTAATCAGAAACACTTGCAGTTCCTGTACCATTTCCCCAGGCATTTGCTATCGGAATAATCTCCCAAATATTCCCCGGTCAGCCCCCGGTTCTTTTGCACTGGTATATACAAAACTATCAACCGTACCATCTATTTCTACTTCGCCCTTTTCCAGGGTCAGCCTCGTTACATGAAGCTCCGTGCCTTTAATTGACAACATCCCCATATCTGTATCCAGTACAATTTCTGATTCGTTAAATGCCTTTACCTCCCGAACTCCGGTAATTGCACCAACTCCACGATTTAGCAAATTAATCTTATGCGGTCTTGTTCCTAAACGTTCGTCCATTTCTTCAACCTCCTTCTGTTGCAATATATGAAACAGAAGGGTTGTTTATGCTAAGAACCCTTATAGATACCGGAACATCTCTTTTGCCTCATCCTTCTTGACTGTATCAAGTACCTGAGTAACTTCTACCTTAACAGCCTTATTGCCAAACTGAACCTCTATCACATCTCCCACCTTCACATCATAGGAAGCTTTCACAACCTTATCATTTACCATAACTCTTCCTGCATCACATGCATCGTTTGCAACTGTTCTCCGTTTAATCAATCGAGAAACCTTTAAGTACTTATCTAATCTCATTCTTATCCTGCTTTCTTTCTATTTTCGTAAAAGAAAAGACCACCCAATGGGCGGCCTTCTCTTCTAATACAAACTTCCAACTCTGGAAATTAAGCATTTACTAAATCTTTTAATGCCTTACCAGCCTTAAACTTAGGTGCCTTAGAAGCAGCAATAGGCATAGCCTCGCCAGTCTTAGGATTTCTACCTTCACGAGCTGATCTCTCAACTACTTCAAAAGTACCAAAGCCAACTAACTGAATCTTCTCACCCTTCTTTAACTCTTCAGATACAACATCTGTGAAAGCCTTTACAGCCTTCTCTGCGTCCTTCTTAGATAATTCTGTCTTTTCAGCAATTGCTGCGATTAATTCTGTCTTGTTCATCGAAATAATCCTCCTCTAACATGAATAAAATCTTCTTTGCACTTAACCATCTCTATAAGTGCTCTTATGCAAACCTTGTTTTCAAGGTGAATGCCTACATACATTTATACAATTTTCATTCGCATTTGTCAAGGAAATTACACAATTTTCCTTGATTTTCTGTAATTTTTCGTTTATCCTTCCATCTGTCTTCCCAAAAAATTTGCAGCAATTACTGCAGCTTTTCGTTCCGCTTCTCCAAGTGCCTCTGTTTCTGTCCGACTCAGGATAATAACTGCACCAATTGCGTCACCTTCACACAAAATGGTTTGGACAATCTCGCCATAGTATTCTTCATCACTGTTTGAGAGAATTTTAATATACTTTTTCTCTCCTTTTCTTGCCAGAATTGACTCTCTGTCATTAATAGCCTCTTCCAGCTCCTTATGCAGTACCTTGCCTAAAAAATCCTTCTTTGGGGCACCTGCAACTGCAATAATCTGATCCCGGTCGGAAACGCATACAGCGTGTCCGATAATCTGAGCTGTGGCATCTACATATTGCTGTGCAAAGGCTCCTAATTCTCCGATTGGTGAATATTTTTTCAAAATAATTTCACCATCTTTATCCGTAAATATTTCCAACGGATCTCCTTCTCTGATTCTCAAAGTTCTTCGGATTTCTTTGGGTACTACGACTCTCCCTAAATCGTCTATTCTTCGTACTATACCTGCTAATGTCAAGCACTTTTTGCAAAAAATTATGAACTTTTTTTGCAACCGTT
>CAMEWU010000086.1 GCA_945946715.1 uncultured Clostridium sp.
AAAGATATGTGTGCAATGAATGTTCAGGAAGCAACCACTCACCCGAAGGCAACGGAAGAGATTCCGGATATGATTGCCTTAGTTGAGACATTAATAGAAAAAGGCTATGCATATGAGGTAAATGGCACTGTTTATTTTCGGACTCGTCAGTTTAAGGATTATGGAAAGCTGTCCCATAAGAATCTGGATGATTTGAGAAGTGGTAACCGTTCCTTAAAGGTATCCGGTGAAGATGAAAAAGAAGACAGTTTGGACTTTGTATTATGGAAACCGAAAAAAGAAGGAGAGCCATTCTGGAATTCTCCATGGGGAGAAGGACGTCCGGGCTGGCATTTGGAATGTTCCTGCATGTCAAAGAAGTACATTGGTGATGTCATTGATATTCATGCCGGTGGTGAGGATTTGATTTTCCCACATCATGAAAATGAGATTGCACAAAGTGAAGCTGCCAATGGTACGGAATTTGCCCGATATTGGATGCATAATGCATTTTTAAAGATTAACAATGAAAAAATGTCTAAGTCCTTAGGTAATTTCTTTACAGTTCGGGAAATCAGTGAGAAATACCCATTGCAGGTAATTCGGTTCTTTATGTTAAGTGCACATTACAGAAGCCCGTTGAATTTCTCTGATGATTTGGTAGAAGCTGCTAAGAATGGTTTGGAGAGAATTATTACTGCATATGAAAAGGTGATGGAAACTGCCAAGAAATCTACGGTGACTGTTATGTCGGCAGAGGAAGAGGAAGCAGTCACAAAGATTGAGGAATTAAAGAAGAAATATGAAGCGGCTATGGATGATGACTTAAATACAGCAGATGCAATTTCTGTTATTTTTGAATTGGTAAAGCTGCTTAATACAACTGTAAATGACCAATCTTCGAAACCATATTGTGAGAAAATGGCATCTACCTTAAATCAGCTTTGTGATATTTTAGGAATTGAGACGGTGCGGGAACAGGAATTGTTAGATGCAGATATTGAACGTCTTATTGAAGAACGGCAGCAGGCAAGAAAAAATAAGAATTTCGCAAGAGCAGACGAAATTAGAAATGCATTGTTAGAACAGGGTATTGCTTTAGAGGATACCAGAGAAGGTGTAAAGTGGAAGAAGATTTAATTGGATATTTCAAAGAACATATGAATCTGCCCCATCGGGATATACGCAGTTATTCTCCATTAGCTTTGGCTTATATTGGAGATGCTGTTTATGATTTACTGATTCGAACAGAAATTGTTGCAAAGGGAAATTGTCAGGTGAATAAATACCACAGGCAGGTTAGTGAAATTGTAAAAGCACAGGCACAATCTCAGTTGATTCAGTCTTTGATGGAAGAATTGACGGAAGAAGAACGGGATGTGTATCATCGTGGACGGAATGCAAATTCATATACCAAAGCAAAGAATGCCAGTATGGGTGATTATCATCGGGCAACCGGGTTTGAAGCATTAATTGGATATTTATATCTGACAGAGCAGTATGCCAGAATTACAGAATTAATTCGTCTTGGCAGAGAAAAGGAGTAGACATGCGATACGAGGAATACACCATTGAGGGCAGAAATACAGTTTTAGAAGCATTTCGTGCCGGAAAAACCATAGATAAGCTATATATACAGGATGGCTGCCATGATGGAATTATGAATACCATTAGCAGGGAAGCAAGAAAAGGGGATACCATTATTAACTATGTGGCTAAGGAGCGATTGGATCAGATGTCTTCGACCGGAAAGCATCAGGGTGTAATTGCCCAGGCGGCTGCCTATGAGTATGCGGAGCTGGAGGAAATCTTTGACAAGGCAGAAGAACAGGGAGAACCACCTTTTATTTTTCTGTTAGATGAGATTGAAGACCCACATAATCTGGGGGCAATTATTCGAACTGCAAATCTGGCAGGAGCACATGGTGTTATTATACCAAAGCGACGGGCAGCAGGCTTGACTGCAACGGTAGTAAAGGCCTCTGCAGGAGCTTTAAATTATACGCCGGTAGTAAAGGTTACCAATCTGACACAGACCATAGAGGAATTGAAAAAACGAGGATTGTGGTTTGTATGTGCAGATATGGGTGGTGAAACTATGTACCGGTTGAATTTGACCGGCCCCATTGGTTTGGTCATCGGTAATGAAGGGGAAGGTGTCAGTCGTCTGGTTAAGGAAAAATGTGATTATATTGCGTCAATTCCGATGAAGGGTAATATTGATTCTTTGAATGCATCTGTGGCAGCAGGCGTGCTGGCATATGAAATCGTAAGACAGCGAATGAACGGATAGAATATATTGGACACTATATAAGGAATAGGACACTTAGGAGATAAGGGAACGGGAGAATTTTATTCATGAATTATGTGGATATGACAGATGAAGAATTAGTTGCAATCAGTCAACAGGGAGACCATGCTGCTATGGATTATCTGCTGGATAAGTACCGGAATATGGTAAAGAGGGAAACACGGGAAGTCTATATTATTGGTGCGGATTCCGAGGACTTAATGCAGGAGGGGATGTTAGGATTATTCAAGGCAGTTCGGGACTATAATGATGATAAAAGCTGTAGTTTTCATACTTTTGCCACCCTTTGTGTAAAGCGGCAGATTTATACAGCCGTTACCAAATCCAATCGGAAGAAGCATTATCCATTGAATCATTATATTTCTTTTTATTCTCAGGATGAAGAAATGAAAAGTGCGGTGATTGATTTTCTTGCAGCAGAAGAAAACAGCAATCCGGAAGCAAATTGGCTGAGCCAGGAACGTATGGGTGGCTTGGTAAATAAAATGGATACTTTGCTCAGTAAGTATGAGAGACAGGTACTGGAATTATATCTGGATGGTTTGTCTTATGGAAAAATTGCAGAACAGTTGGGCAAGACTGAAAAGTCCATTGATAATGCCATTCAGAGAATTCGAAAAAAGTTGAGCGAGGATTGAATAGTAAAGATAAAAGGACATAAAAAAGAGCTACTAACGGGAGTCGGACCCGTGACCTCATCATTACCAATGATGCGCTCTACCACCTGAGCTATAGTAGCATTTGCCTTATCTCAGCAACGTGATTAATATATCAAATCTTATTAGGCTTGTCAATAAGAAACTTTTACTTTTTTTGCCGATTTCTACATAGACTTATTTTGTCAGAAATGATATACTAACTCTAAGTGTGAAATTATGTGACAGGAGGGTTCAGTTGTGGAAGAGCAGGAAGTTGTTTCGAGACATTTTATTGAACAGATTATTGATAAAGATTTAGCAGAGGGAACCTATACCAAGATTGTAACCCGGTTTCCACCGGAACCGAATGGATATTTGCACATTGGACATGCTAAATCAATTTTATTAAACTATGGATTGGCACAGGAGTATAATGGAACCTTTAATCTTCGATTTGATGACACGAATCCGACGAAGGAAAAGACTGAATTTGTTGATTCTATCGTAGCAGATGTAAAGTGGCTGGGTGCTGATTTTGGAGATACAATCTATTTTGCTTCTGATTATTTTGACCAGATGTATGAAGCAGCTGTAAAGCTGATTAAAAAGGGAAAAGCATATGTTTGTGATTTGTCTGCGGATGAGATTCGGGAATACCGGGGAACCTTAACAGAACCAGGTAAGAACAGTCCATACCGGGATCGTTCGGTAGAAGAGAATCTGGCATTGTTCGAGGGTATGAAGAATGGTGAGTTTGCAGATGGAAGTAAGGTACTGCGAGCAAAGATTGATATGAGTGCACCGAATATTAATATGCGGGATCCGGTTATTTATCGTGTGGCACATATGACTCATCATAATACCGGTGATAAATGGTGTATTTACCCAATGTATGACTTTGCACATCCCATTGAGGATGCAATTGAAGGGGTTACCCATTCTATCTGTACCCTGGAATTTGAAGATCATCGCCCATTGTATGATTGGGTAGTTCGTGAACTGGAATATCCTCATCCACCGAAACAGATTGAGTTTGCTAAGCTTTATTTGAAGAGTGTAGTAACCGGTAAGCGGTATATTAAGCAACTGGTAGAAGAGGGCATTGTAGATGGCTGGGATGACCCGAGACTGGTTTCCTTAA
Organism: uncultured Clostridium sp.; assembly: GCA_945946715.1. Classification (GTDB taxonomy): domain Bacteria; phylum Bacillota; class Clostridia; order Lachnospirales; family Lachnospiraceae; genus CAG-632. Next base: position 4,070 of record CAMEWU010000086.1, read on the forward strand.
GTGCATTACGCCGTCGGGGCTTTACACCGGAATCCATAAAGCTGTTTATGAATCTGACCGGAGTTTCAAAGGCACAGAGTACCTGTGACTATGCGATGCTGGAATACTGCATCCGGGAAGATTTGAAAATGAAAGCCAAACGTATGATGGCAGTATTAGATCCGATTAAGCTGGTTATTGATAACTATCCGGAAGGACAGGTTGAATACATGGAAGTGGAAAATAATCAGGAGAATCCGGAATTAGGCTCTCGTAAGGTGCCATTTTCCAGAGAATTATATATTGAACGGGAAGATTTTATGGAGGAACCTCCAAAGAAATATTTTCGATTATTCCCTGGAAATGAAGTCCGCTTAAAGGGTGCATATTTTGTGACCTGTACAGGATTTGAAAAAGATGCAGATGGCAATATTACAGAAGTTCATTGTACTTACGATCCGGCAACCAAGAGTGGTTCCGGTTTTGAAGGCAGAAAAGTAAAAGGAACCATTCACTGGGTAGATGCAAGCAACTGTGTCGATGCAGAAGTACGTTTGTATGAAAATATTGTAAAGGATGATGAACCGGTACGAAATGAAGACGGTTCATGGAATCTGAATCCGAATTCTTTAACCGTGTTGAAGAATTGTAAGTTGGAGCAGAATTTTAAGGATGCACAGCCGGGAGATTCCTTCCAGTTTATGCGTCATGGTTACTTTTGCGTAGATACCAAAGATACAGAGCCGGGACAATTGGTATTTAATCGTATAGTGTCATTAAAGAGTTCTTATAAACCAAGCTAAAGAATAGGAAAGAGGTATTGTTATGGGATTGTTCTCAGATGTAGAACGTATGGGTCTTGGTGGTGTAGACATTGAGAATGTTTTTAAGGAGGAAAAGAAACAGAATACCTCCTTGTCTTCCGAACAGGAACAGCCAAAAGAGACAAAAAAGCGAGAGATAGATGTTTTATTTGATAAGTCTTATCAATGCCCAATTTGTGATTATGACTTTAAAGTAAAAGCAGTTCGAAGTGGTAAGGTAAAACTGATTGATCAGGACGAAGAACTTCGTCCAATTTATGAAAATCATATTGATCCATTAAAATATGATGCAATCACCTGTCCGAGATGTGGTTATTCTGCGTTAACCCGGTATTACAATCCGGTTACAACGGCACAACTTCGCACAATTCGGCAGGAATATTGTGCTAATTTTAAAGGGATTCCGGAAGAGAATGAATGTATGTCTTATCAAGGAGCGTTATTACGACATAAATTGTCTTTGATTTGTGCAATGAAACGGAATGCAAAGAATAGTGAAAAGGCATATATTTTTTTGAAAATGGCATGGCTCATGCGGGGGGCATTAGAGGAGTTGCCGGAAGATGATAAATCCAGAGCAGAACTTGTTCGAGAGGAAGCGGAGTGTATCCAAAAAGCATATGAAGGATTTTTGGTTGCTTTTTCAAAAGAAACATTTCCTATGTGTGGCATGGATGAAACATCTTTGCGATATACTATGGCAGTACTGGCACATAAGCTGGGGAAAATGGAGGATGCAGTTCGTATGCTGGCGGGTGTTTTGAATTCGAAAACTGCATCAAGGCGGATTAAGGATAAAGCATTGGATTTAAAAGAAACAATTAAACAGGAAGTTATGAATTCTAAGTAGTATTAATGTTGGTAGAAAGGGAATGTGTATTTGCACATTCTCTTTTTTATATGAAATTAATTTAGGTGAATTGAGATTTTTTGAATGGTTTATTCGTAATACAAGTGTAGCTACAATACAGAAGAGAGGTGTGATATGTACAATTCGAGAGAAAAATACGAAGAAATGGTAAATCAATATTATCAGCCCTTATATCGACTGCTCTTCGGCTACTGTAGTAACGGTCAAGATGTAGAAGATTGTATGCAGACGGCTTTTTTGCGGTTGTGGCAGTGTAAGAAAGTATTCATTTCTGAAATACATGCAAAAAACTGGTTATATAAGGTAGCCGTGAATTGTGCCATTGATATCCGCAGAAGCCGGTGGGGGCAGATGCAACCAGTGGAAGAGAATCTTTCGCTCTATACGGATGAGGCAATGGATTTGTTTGAAGAAATCTCCGAACTTCCGGATGATTATCGAATGGTGATTCTGCTTTACTATTACGAAGATTATTCTATTAAGGAAATCAGCAGGCTTCTTGATACGAAAGAAAGTACCATTGCAACCAGACTTCAAAGGGCACGGGAGAAGCTTAAGAGTAAATTGGAGGAAGAATATGAAGAATAATAAAATTAAACAAATGTTAAATCAAATAGAAACACCTGCCGGATTAAAAGAGGAGTTACTGGATGTTCAGAAAACCGGAAGAAAAACAGGGAAGCGTTCAGTTGTTCGTTGGACAAGTGTCGCAGCCGCAATTATTATGATTGCGGCGGTTGGAGCAGGGACAGTATATGCGGCGGATCGGTTCTGGGGAATTCGGGATTTGGTTCAGAATCTACCGGAGGGTGCAGAACAGTACATTAATCCGGAGGTAGATGTTATTTCAACGAATGAAACGGAAATAGAAGCGTTGGATGAGAAAGAGGCTGATTTGGTAACGTTTGTCGTTTCGGAAAGTATAGCGGATAGTTATGCTTGTCATATAGCGATTGAGGTGGAATTGAGTGATCCGGAGCATTATCTTCTGGCACCTCATTATGCGGTAATGGATGAATTAAGCAGGGCAAAGGAACACTACGCAGATGCTTTGGAAGGAGAAACAATCATGGAATATGCTCAACGCGTCAATAAACAGGTTGTGGGTATAAGTTCGGTGATTGGAACGGAAGAGAATCAAGACGGGAAGACTTGTCAAGAAACAGTTGGAAACATGATGATAATAGATGAAAAGCATGGACTTCTGAAATTGGAGGCTGTGGTACGGGATAAAGACGGCGCTTTGTCAGAAATGGAAGACGGGCAGGAGATTCCTATTGTTAACACAGTAATCATCGAAGATGAGGCGCTCTGCTGGCATGTATGTAAAGAAGAGACAGTAATGGTATCTGTTAGTAAGACAGTCTCGGATGAAGAAACGGCAACCTATGGATTTGACGGTAAAGATGCAGTCAGAGTTGGCAACAGTACAGTTATGATTGAGAAAGTAACTTTGACAAATACACCGTTGGAAACCAAGGCTCAAATAAATGTGATTAATGAAGATGAAGAGGCAGGAAACTGGATATCTGTTTGCCTGATGGATGATGAAGGTAATTTTATTAATAATGGTGTATCAGGTATGGGTGAGGCAACAAAACCGGATAGTGATGGGGCATTTGTTGTTATCGGAACATACGAAAAGATGGATTTGCCGGATCATATCAACCTTCGGGTAAAGGATATGAACAGTGGTGAAGTGGATTATCTTGAGAGTATTCCGAGACTGGAAGAATAAAACTCATCTATTCTGTTAGAACACAAAGAGCATCTATAGTAAGCCATAGATGCTCTTTTCCATTGTTTTATATAACTTTGGAGAATAAGGATGCAGGTATTTAGGATTCTTCAACAGAAATATGATTGGCTTTTAAAATCCCCCTTGGAATTGCATCTTTGGAATTTTTCCATGGTTCATTGGCATACCGATAATCATATTTATTAATAAACCATTCAATGTCATCGTTGACCCGTTCCATGCCGGCAAAATACACCTGATTGATGCAATCCAGAAACTCAATGTACTGGTTTTTGTCTAATTTGGAAGCACCGGCATCATACAATAATCCGTAGTGATATGTGCAGAAGCCTTTGCAGTCAGATACGGCTTCTCGAAATTCGGAATCTTTTTTCCATAAGTGAAAGATAGTATCCACATAACGGTGAAAGGTTTCTTCCATTCGTTCGCAGATGAAGCAATGTCCTTCCAATTCGTTAATGTAAGTCCCTACTGGGGAAACGTCAGAATTCCGCTTGAACAGACCGCCAGCTGATGGCTTGTTTTTAGATAGGTCTTTTAAATCTTTAATGATTTTGTCGTTATGAGTTTTTAACATCAAGGCAAGGCCCAAGCGGTTTTTCTGACCATATAACATTCGGATATGATGTTGGCAGAATCCCAGTTTGTCAGTCATTGCCCGGTTGTCATCTTCCATATAGCTTGGTCCCATGGTATAATCAATGGCATTTTGCTCCAGTTCCTGATGTAAATGACAGATTGGACATTCACAGTCGGCACGAAATGCATCATTAACAGGTATAGTATATAATTGCTCTTTCATAATTCCTCCCTGAAATTTTATTAATTACATTATACACGGAATGGAATAAATAAAAAAGATATGAATAAACTGATATTGTTATTTTTATAATTTTTTTTCAAAATAAGGGTTGATTTTTTCTGGAAAATGGATACAATAAGAATTATGTTAGCACTCAAATGAAGTGAGTGCTATTAGAAGAAAAGATTTGTAAGGAGGACTATGTAATGAAATTAGTACCATTAGGTGACAAAGTTGTATTAAAACAGCTGATTGAAGAAGAAACTACCAAATCTGGTATTGTTCTTCCTGGTCAGGCAAAGGAAAAACCACAACAGGCAGAGGTTATAGCAGTTGGTCCTGGAGCAGAAGTGGATGGAAAGATTGTTCCAATGCAGGTGAAGGTTGGTCAGAAGGTTGTATATTCTAAGTACGTAGGTTCAGAAGTTAAGCTGGATGATGTTGAATATACCATTGTTAAGCAGGCAGATATTCTGGCAATCATTGAAGACTAATGAAAATGACAGATTGATATTGTAGAATTGGAGGAATTAAAATGGCAAAGGAAATTAAGTATGGTGCAGAAGCCAGAACCGCTTTGGAGGCTGGTGTAAACCAATTAGCAAATACAGTTCGTGTAACATTAGGACCAAAAGGTAGAAATGTTGTATTAAGTAAATCATTTGGTACTCCATTAATTACCAATGATGGTGTTACCATTGCAAAGGATATTGAATTAGAAGATGCATTCGAGAATATGGGTGCACAGATTGTAAAAGAAGTAGCAACTAAGACCAATGATGTTGCTGGTGATGGTACAACAACTGCAACAGTTCTTGCACAGGCTATGATTAATGCAGGTATGAAGAACCTGGCAGCCGGTGCAAATCCAATCATTTTGAGAAAAGGTATGAAAAAGGCTTGTGATACTGCTGTAGATGCTTTGAAGGATTTGAGTGAAAAGATTAGCGGTAAAGAGCAAATTGCAAGAGTTGCATCAATTTCTGCAGGTGATGAAGAGGTTGGACAGTTAGTAGC
>CAMEWU010000087.1 GCA_945946715.1 uncultured Clostridium sp.
ATTATAAGGTAGCCAGAGGTGTACAGGAAATCTTACAGAAGTATAAAGAATTGCAGGATATCATCGCTATTCTGGGTATGGATGAATTATCAGAGGAAGATAAGCTGGTCGTATCCAGAGCCAGAAAGGTACAGAGATTCTTGTCTCAGCCATTCTTCGTAGCCGGACAGTTTACCGGTATGGAAGGTAAGTATGTACCAATCGAGGATACTATTCAGGGCTTCAAGGAGATTCTGGAAGGCAAACATGATGATGTACCGGAAAGCTATTTCCTGAATGCAGGAAGCATTGAAGATGTTCTTGCTCGTGTACAGAAGTAAGGCAAGAAGGTAGGTGCAGTATGGCAGATAAGACATTTCGATTAAAGATTATAGCACCGGAGCGTATCTTCTATGAGGATGACGTAGCCTTTGTTGAGTTTCGTACTACGGAAGGTGATATCGGTATCTATCCGGGACATATTGCGCTAACGTCGATTGTAGCACCAGGTGTTATAAAGATTCATACACCGTCAGGCGAAATCAAAGAGGCAGCTTTGCTGGACGGGTTTGCTGAAATTCTGGCAGATCAGGTTATGATACTTGCAGAAGCAGTGGAATGGCCGGAGGAAATAGATGTAAACCGTGCCAAGGAAGCACAGATTCGTGCAGAACGCCGCATCAAGAATGAAGATGGGGATATGGATCGGGCTGAACTTGCGTTAAAGCGGTCAATTGTCAGACAGAGACTTGCAAGATAATGTAAGAATATAATATATTGCAGTGAAGCAATATGAAAGAAAGCAGCAGTTTTCGTGTGAGAGCATGAGAACTGCTGCTTTTATAATTGACATATTATTATCGATCCTTTAGTTTCTTCAAAATTTCATTCACATCATATTCCGGAGCAAAGGACTTTGCAACATCACAAATATGTTGGATAGTATTCAAGTCTTCTTCTAATTCTTCGGCAATTGTAACAGGGGCTTTGTTCTTCCGGAGCTTACGACAGATTTGTTCGATTAATTTGGTTGATTCTCCATCATTGAATCCATCTTCATAGCCCTCATCGTGCAGAGTTTTTTTATGCAATTCTTCATCATATTCATATATACTCATCTTAATTACCTCCGCTTTATTCGCTAATAAGAAGTCATTCAGTATCCTCCTTTAATTGAATGTGGCAGGAGGATTTTTCACGGAACCTCCTGCTTTTGTAAATTGAGATTAAAAGCATTGATGTTCCTGATTATCTGAATATAAGATGGTGCCACATGGTATAAATATAGGATGTAAGCACCCAAACTGATATAGAAAATGCTTTGATATGATAATAACATAAAGAAAAGAGAAGAGCAAGAAATTTTTAACTCTCTTATAAAAGAATAAATAAGAAAAAAATAGAAAGTATAGTAATAAGAACAAACAGAATACACACAGAATGAAGATGGGGACATTTAGTATAGTGCAACTCACCGTACACAAAGTGTCACTTACCTTGGTATGAATTGTATTTTACATAGGTACTTGTTACAATGATACTGTATTCAGATTACAGGGAGGATGCCAATGAAGTATACGATACGAAAAGTAACAGAGGGAGAAGAAGAAGTCATTATAAATTACATAGAAATGACGCCGGAAATAGAGCGGATGATTCGTCTGTTGAACGGGGAGCAAAGAAAGCTAATCGGCTGGGATGAAAAGACCTCTGTGATTCTGGAGCCACAAGATATCTTATACATAGAAAGTGTAGACGGCAGAACCTTTGCTTATATGGAGAAACAGGTTTTGAAGTTAGATGATACATTAAATCAGTTAGAGCAGATACTAAATGATATTAATTTCTTTCGGTGTAGTAAATCTATGATTATCAACATTGATAAGGTTCGTACGTTAAGGAGTATGCCATCGAATCGTATTGATGCTACGATGCAGAATGGAGAGCACATTGTGATATCACGAACCTATGCATCTGATTTTCGAAAACGCTTAAAGGGAGGTAGAGTCTCATGAAAAGGCAGAAGAATAAGTTGACCCCATGGGAACGGTATTTGACAGAAGAAATCGGAATTGAATTTAAAGCTTGTCTGTATTTTTACTGCATTCTATTCTTCTATTCCATGTACAAGGTAATTGGTGGAAGCTGGGATGCAAGTATTATTCATATGGCAGAAATGATTTTAGCTACTTATGGAATGGGGTACCTGCAGGTTTATGGATTGTCCAATTTTGATGAAGGGGAACAGTTGAAAGTTAGAGAAGTATTATACATAATTCTTTGTTCCGGAATCTATACCGGTATTTCCATCCTGGGAAAGTGGTTTGACCGGAATATAGTAATGAGTCTTTGCTTTTTTGTATATATGATTCTTGCCTATGCCTGTGCATTTCTTGTATATAAACTGAAACGGAATATTGATGGAAAAATGTTGAATGAAGATTTAAAAGCTTTTCAGGAAAGGGGAGATTCAGATGGGAAATGTAATTGAAATCAGTGGTCTTACGAAGAATTATGGAAAACACAGAGGTGTTTCGGATGTAAGCTTTTCCGTAGAAGAAGGAGATATATTTGGATTCTTAGGCCCTAATGGAGCCGGAAAATCAACTACCATTCGTTCCATGTTGGGACTTATTCAGTATGAAAGCGGCAGTGTGAAACTGTTAAATAAGAGCTTAAAAGAACACAGGGAGGAGATTCTCAGTGAAATTGGTTATATGCCTTCGGAAGCCATGTTCTATCCTTACATGAAGGTGAAGGAAGTAATAAAAATGGCAGCAGATGTCCGGAAACAGGACTGCAGCCAGGAGGCACAGAAGCTGTGTGAACGATTACAGGTGGATACAGATAAAAAAATCAGTGATTTGTCGCTAGGGAATCGGAAAAAGGTTAGTATTATCTGTGCCATGCAGCATAGACCAAAGTTATTTATTTTTGATGAACCGACCAGTGGACTGGACCCTTTGATGCAGGTGGAATTTTTCAAATTAATTCAGGAATATGTGAAAGAGGGTGCAACCTGTATGCTGTCTACCCATGTGCTTTCTGAAATCAAAAAGTACTGTCGGACCGTGGCAATTATGAAAGAAGGACAAGTACAATGTATTGATACCGTTGCCAATATGACCAAGACAAATGCAAAAAGAATTCGAATGATCCGGGATGGAAAACAGGAGGATTTTATCTTTAAAGGTGATTTGAACCGCTTGGTAGATGAATTCACAGGTCATGATATTACAGATATTTTGATTGAAGACCCGTCTTTGGATGAGATTTTTATGCATTTTTATGAAAAGTAGGAAGGGGGATTTTCGTATGCTTACAATTTTGAAACATGAATGGAAATCTTGTATAAAAAACTGGATGATATGGACAATTTGTGTAGGTGGAATGAGCTTTGCCTGTATTTTGCTTTTTTCCAGTATGCAGGAAAGCATGGAAGGAATGGCTGAGAATTTCGCATCTATGGGTGCATTTTCAGATGCTTTCGGAATGAGTCAGTTAAGTATTGCTACCCTGGTAGGATTCTATGCCACAGAAGTTGGTACGATTCATGGGCTGGGAGGTGCCATGTTTGCTGCTATTATAGGTACCGTTATGCTGTCAAAGGAAGAGGATGGACATACCAGTGAGTTTTTATTCTCCCTTCCTATTTCAAGAGGGAAGATTTTAATAACGAAATGGTGTGCGGTTGTAATGAATGTTCTTCTGTTCAATATAGTTTGCGTATGTTTATATGTGCTGGGATTTATAGCATTAGGAGAAGAGATTCCTGTGCAGGAATTTGCTTTGTATCACGGAATGCAGGTGGTTATGCAGTTGGAAATTGCTGCTATCTGCTTTGGCGTGTCTGCCTGTATGAAGAAGAATAAGTTCGGTGTGGGGCTGGGAATTGTTTTGTTATTTTACGCCTATGATATGATGGCAAGAGTCATTCCGGATTTATCGGATTATAAGATTATCAGTCCATTTTCTTATGCAAATGCAACGGACCTGTTTAGTACAGGTGAAATATCCGTATCTGCAACAGTAATCGGTGTTGTAATGCTGATTGTAAGTCTTTGTGTAGCATACATAGTATATACTAGAAGAGATTTGGCAGCGTAATCTTAAGAGCCCAATGCATAGATACTTTCTGTTTTGGTAATACTTGGTACTAAGAAATCCATTAGTCAGGAGGTTAGATATGAAAGTATCAAGTAAGGTTTCTTTAATTGCATTGGTTTGGCTTGCTGTTTTGGTACAGCTTCTTATTAATCGGGGCTTACAACAACCTGGGGATGTAGTTGAAGCATTTAGCAGCAGTGAAGCGATACCGGTAGAGACTTGTATAAGTGCTTATGGGGATTTTGGAGAAATGGAGCTGGCGGGAGATACGAAGAATACCATGCTTCGTAATCTGGCAAAGCAGTTAGGCATTACAGATGGCTATGAGGTCACAGCATCTGAAGGAGAAGGTTACCGGGAGAGTACATTAACAAAGAATGGAAAATATGGAAAGACAGTGCTTCAGATTGTTAGTCTGGATACCGTAAAGGAAGATAGGGAAACGGTTACCCGGCAACTGATTCTCAGCGACATTACCATTTATAATGACCTGGAATATGCTATGGAATGCAAGGAAGTGCTGGAGGATATTTATCAGCAGATTGGGATAGAACCCAATGTAAATGTGTATATCAAAGGTAAGACAGATGGGAACCTTTCGGAGAAACAACGACAGGAGTTAGTAGATGGAATTTTTGAAGATTTACATGCAGAGGTAGTACAGGAGTTGGATAATGAGAACTTCTATTGTGTATATGGTTATACCAGCCGGTTTGACCGGGTGATTTATCAGAATGGAAAGAAAATAAATGTAAATCTTGCCATTACCTATAATGAAGAAGAGGATATGACTTATCTGCATTTGGCAGTCCCGTATATCAGTCAGTCCTTTTAAGGATAATGAAAGCCGGAATGGTGCATGGGAATGCACAACTCCGGCTTTTATCATTTTAATTGAATTAGTATTTCAATATTTACAATGAAAATATAATTTAGTATCCGTACTCTTCGCCAATTAGAATCACTTTGATTCTTCCCTTGATACGAGAGTATCGAGTAATAACCTCCTGGCAGCAGATGGTTTCCGGTGACAGACAATCACCGCAGATACCGGTAACTGCACAAGGGGTCTTACAGTTTAAACGGACGGTATTGGGTGGTGTGGCACAATTCTTGACCCGTTTGACAGCAGATTCTACATCCGGACAAACTTTGTTCATCCCCGCCAGAATGATGATATGCTCCGGACCATGAATCAGACATGCTACCCGGTTTCCTGCACCGTCAATATTAACCAACTGCCCATCTAAAGTGATAGCATTGGTACTCATAAAATAGTAATCTGCAAGGGTTGTTTTAGCATAAATATCCCGTTTTTCCTCTGGAGTTGTTGCAGTCATACGGTCAATTAAGGTATAATTTCCGGCATGTAATGCATCCATCATACCGGTTTCGCTTAGGGTCATGGAGCCGCCCCAGCTAATGACAGAGCCTTCCGGCATAAGGGATAAAGCTTTTTGAACGGCAGAAGCGGCATCCGGACAGTAGTAGCCTTCCATGTTCCGCTTTTCCAGATTCTTAATGATAGTTGCAGCCTGATTTTCATAAAAGGTAGTCTTTGGTGATGACATAATTGATATTCCTTCCTTTCGTGTTTTTTAGTTTCAGAATGTTGATTCTGTTAATGTTTTCATACTGATTATCATTATAGTCTGTTCTGGCATGGGGAGCAATGAAATTCTTTGATACCATAGATATATTTATTCGGACGGTAATCGGTAGTACCGTCGATCATAAGATTTTCTTTGAAAATATCTCTGCCGGCTAAGGTTAAAGTTTTTCCGGAAATATCCATGAAGAAATAATACTGAAAAATGTTATCCTACTATCCATCAGAATGCTTTACAAAGATAAGAAAAAAAGTTAAAATAGGTATATCTTATAATGTATTTAACTGAATAAACAGTTAAAAATCAAGGAGGATTACTTATGGAAGATAAAGCAATAAAGGTATATTCCCAATACAATAATTTCTTATCCGTAAAGATAATTCCGGGACATTTTGCTACAAATCACTCCCATATTAATTATTACATGGATATGACAACATTGAAGACCAGACAGAGCATGGCACTTGCTGCAGCTAAGTCCATTGTACATGAATACGTGAACAGTACAGTAATTGATACCATTGTCTGTATGGACGGCACAGAAGTAATAGGAGCATATTTGGCAGAAGAATTGTCGGCAGCAGGTTTTATGTCCATGAATTCCCATCAGACCATTTATGTGATTTCACCGGAAATGAATTCTATGGGACAATTAGTATTTCGCGATAATCTGCAGCCAATGATTCGAAATAAGCATGTATTGTTGTTGTTGGCAACTGCGACAACCGGACGTACCATTGAGCGGGCGTTAGAGTGTATCGAATATTATGGCGGTAGTGTTGCCGGAGTATCTTCTCTGTTCTCAGCGGCAGATGAAATCAGTGGGCATACCATACACTCCATATTCAAAATGAGTGATTTTCCGGAATATCAGACCTATACCCATACGGAATGTCCATATTGTAAGGCAGGACAAAAACTGGATGCAATCGTTAATAGTTATGGATATATGAAACTATAGAGCCATGCAAAAATGGAAAGAACTGCATCGACAGAGAACAAAGTTGCTCTCATGTCGATGCAGTTCTTTTTATTTTTATAGGGCGACAGCCCGTCAGCGAGATGAAGCGAAGCGGAATCGAGCTGAGGCATGGCACGAAGATATAGGGCGACAGCCCTACATCGAGTCGAGACAAAGTCGAGACGAGATGGCATGGCTCGAGGAGCCGGAAGGGAGGCGACAGCCCGTCAGCGAGATGAAGCGAAGCGGAATCGAGCTGAGGCATGGATAAAACTTTTTTAATAATTATCAACATAATAAAACATAATTATTTACAATAAAACATTTTAATGTTGTATTGTAAATGAGGTGAATGACATGGAAAGAATATTACAATATTTACAACAGATATTCGATGAAAATGCACAAATTCATAAGTGGAATGCAAAAGATATATTGAGCTTGAAATTAGCAGGAAGCTATGATTTTTTTTTAGTGGCATTATTAGAAGAAAAGTTTCTCTTGGTGCGACCATATGAGCAGCAGACAATTCCGAATCTGAAAATTCAAATTAGATTGATAGAAGAGAAAACAGGATATCAAGTGGCTTTATTGCTAGAAGAAATTACTTCATATCGCATGAAAAAAATGTTAGAAGAAAGGATGGCCTTTCTTGTATTAGACCGACAAATGTACCTTCCATTTATGGCATTACACATAAAGGCACAAAAAAGGGGAAAAAGAACACAGAACGTTCGCGAAAAATTTACACCAGCAACACAATTGATTTATCTTACAATACTCTATGAGAATAAGAATGAATTTTGTATTGAAGAATTATCTGAGAAATTGAAATTATCTGATATGACAGTTGTCCGGGGAATGGAAGAATTAAAACAGATAGGAATTGTGGATTATGTGGTTGGTGGGCAGACTGGAAGAAAGAAGATATTTACTAGAATTCCACTGAAGCAATATTATCAGATTGGAAAAGAGTATCTAATAAATCCGGTCAAAAAGGAATTTTATGTCAGAGAAATACCGAAGCATTTAAAAGTGTATAAGAGTGGTCTGACAGCACTGTGTGAGCAGACAATGTTAGGAGAACCAAGACAAACAGTATATGCAATTGGAAGTGCACAGGAAAAGGATTGGAAGGAATTAGAGGTTTCTAAAGAACAGGCATTAGAAGAGAATTTTCCTTGTTTACAGGTTGTGAAATATGATATTGGCATTTTGACAGGTAATGAATATGTGGATCCGATAACTTTAATTTTAAGTTTGCCCGAAAAAGATGACAGAATAGAAATTGCAGTCGATGAATTAATGGAGGATAAACAATGGTTCATGGTATAGAACGATTCAAAGAGTATTTGGGAAAATATACAAAGCAGTATATATTTATAGGTGGTACGGCATGTGATATCATACTTGGAAGATTGGGAGAACATGTAGATAGTAAGAACATTAAGAAGCATAAAAATGATGTGCTTCGATTGGCGGCATACATTGAAAAAGATGCAACTGTATTAACAACCGGTCAAGTTAGGGAAGATGTAGAACAGTTTATATCAGTCGCTGAGAAGGATGCTTTTGATATGAGTACATTAGGAATTAGAGAGGTTACATATCGGGAATTATTAGATACAATCAAGCATTGTTATTTATCTAGTATGCAGAAATGAAAGGAAGCAACCGAAAAGTACCGTTGCTTCCTGTTCGTTTGCAAAATAGAGTAGGTATCAGCCTGTTCCATTTTACCCCAAATATTCCTTTGCAACCGCCTCGAATACCGGAATGGAACGTTCTACCTTTTCTGTAGGAATACAGTAGCAGATGCGGAAATGTCCCGGACATCCGAAAGAGTCACTCGGAACCAGTAACAAATCATGCTGCTTTGCCCGTTCACAGAAGGCAGCCGCATTTTCTTCTAATGCCTTCGGGAACATATAGAAGGTTCCGCCCGGCTCTACAATCTCAAAACCGATTCGGGTTAATTCCCGATACAGGATGTTCTTATTTGTCTCATATACAGAAATATCAGAGGTCATATCCAATACCCTTGCTACGGCAAGCTGAATCAGAGAAGGTGGACAATTGTGTCCGATTCCTCTGGAAATCTGTCCGCACATGTCTACGATTAATGCAGCATCCTTGCAGGCAGGATTAACAGCAACATAGCCAATACGTTCTCCGGGGAGGGAGATGGATTTGCTGAAGGAATAACAGATAATCGTGTTGTCATAGTGCTTGGCAATAAAAGGTGCATCTACACCGGCAAATACGATTTCCCGATACGGTTCATCGGAAATAATGTAAATCTCATGACCATATTCTTTCGATTTAGCAGTTAAAATGGCTGCCAGCTTATCGATGGTAGCTGTAGAATACACAATACCGGATGGATTATTCGGTGTGTTGATTAAGACTGCCATGGTCTTTGGTGTAATCATTTCCTCGAAGGCTTCAAAGTTAATCTGGAAGCTGGTAATGTCAGCAGGAACCACCTTTAGAACAGCACCGGTCTGATTAACATAGTGATAATATTCCGGGAAAAATGGAGCGAAAGTAATAACCTCATCTCCCGGTACAGTCACTGCACGAACTGCATGTGCAATCGCACCGGCAGCACCCACT
>CAMEWU010000088.1 GCA_945946715.1 uncultured Clostridium sp.
TTCCGTCTCGCTTCTTCTTCCGCTTTCCGTCTCGCTTCTTCTTCCGCTTTCCGTCTTGCTTCTTCTTCCGCTTTTCGTCTCGCTTCTTCTTCTGCTTTCCGCTGTTCAATCTCTTTCTTCTCTTCTGCTTCTATTTCTGCAAATTTTCTTCGAACAGCCTCTGCTTTCCTTGCTTCTGCCGCCAAACGGTCTTCTTCTGCCTGTTTTGCAGCTTCATATTTCTTTTCATCCTCATCATCTGAGAATTCAATATCATACATGCTCTTAACATTATTCGGATCCAGATTTTTCTGTTCAACCGGGATAACATTAATAACATTTCCCTGCTCATCTAAAACAGGATCATCTGTTACATCTGAATTCTTAGCAAATGGTTTTGATTCTTTTTCAGGTTTAGAAGAATCGCCTAAGATGTCATCCGACAATCCTAATCCCTCAGATTCGCTGTTTCCTTCTAGACTTTCCCCTGTCAAGCCAAATGTATCCAGTGTATCTTCACCAGTAGTTCCATGATTTAATGATTCTCCAGAATCCAAACCGCCGGAAACACCTTCAAACGTACCGGTTGCTTCTTGCTTTAATTCTTCTTGTTTTGGTTTTTCTTGTTTTGCTTCTTCCTGCTTGTTCTTAGCGAGCTTTTCTTCTTTCTTTTTTTGTTCTTCTTCTGGATTCCAAGGGCGGAAATTTTGAGTTGTCTGAGCTTGTGCCGGTTTACCAGACTTCTTTTCCTGCATCTCCTGCTCTTTTGCCAACTTTGCTGCCTTTGCTGCTTTTTCCTTTTCAACTTGTGCTCTAACCGCCGCAATTAACGCATCTCTCTCATTCATACTCTTTTTGTAGGCGCTCCTTTCTATATTATTGGGACCTTATACAATCCGACTATTTCTCCGACTCTTTCTCCTCTCGGTAAGATTTTACCATAGCCTCTGTAATGGTATTGGCCCCTACTAAATTCATTAAAAATTCATCTAAATCCAGTTCTTCTTCTGAATCAGCTTTCGACACCGGATTTACCTTTTCTTCTGACTTACGATCTTCTTCAATTAATTTCATTAATTGTTCCAATCGTTCTTTTGGGCTAAGATTTTCTTCCACATCAAACAACTTTGGTTGATATGGTTTATCCGCTATGGATGTTCCCCTTATATCATCACCGGCATATTTATTACCTGCCGCATCAGCATCTTCCTGAAACTGTATCGAATGCTGCATTTCTTCTGCTACAGATGCCTCAATATCTGCAACCGACTTCATTACTGATTCAATATATGCCGAAACATCTTCCTCATCTGCAGATGTTTCTGACTGGGATTCTTTGGTGACCGTTTCATCTGACGATGTCTGAATAGCTACCTCGGATTCATTCCTGCTTTCTAATTGATTGTCAGCTTCTACAGTTTGTGATGGTATATCCTGTTCAGATTTCTCATTTGACATATCAGATATAGTATTCATTGTCTCAACTGTTTCTTTTGGCTCAACTACTTCCGTATGCTTGCGAAGCTTTTTTCCAAAAGGCAGCTTAAATCCTAATACTTTTTCCTTAATTCCCTGCTCGCCTTTTTCTGTTCCATCATCGTCTTCCATCTGTAAAATAACCGGTGTTGGTGGATGTACTTTTAATTCATCTTTTTCCAACTGACCTTCTTCTAAGGCAATTATAGATGCATAAGTTTCAACATCTTCCTCCGCTTCCATAATCGGAAATCGAAAATTGGAATTGCTGATATCATACTCACCCTTTTTTAAGGATTCTGCCAATGCACAATATGGCGAATTTCGGAAAGCAACCATCAAATGAATGCATTCTTCCTTCATTTTATCTTGCATTCCCAGTGATGCATATAATAATGCCAGCTCAAATCCCCACTCATCTGAATACTGTTCCTCACATGCCTTTTCCAATATTCCCAGCAACTCACTTGCTTCCACACGCTGTGCTTTCTGAATCATATACTGTAGATAAAGTCTTCCTGTATCCTCCGTACCGGAATTATGCACATAAACCTCATAATACCTATTTGCACGTTGAAAATAACCCATTTTAAGATATAATCGAACCAAATCATAAATAATCCGACTACCTTCCGGAGCCATAATATGTGCCCGCACCAAGGCTTCACGGCTTTTATAAAACTGATTATTTTCAAAGAATACTTCTCCGCAGCAACGCAGAAATTGTGGATTGAATGACTGAAAGATATCTTCTCCATCCAACAAATCCAAGGCTTCACCATATCGCCTTGTCTCAGTAAGCTCTTTTACTTTTGTCACTACTGCATAGCTAATGCCCACTTTATTACACCCCACAATTATGACTATTTCTAGTTTAACACATTGATTTTTCTTTTACAACCTGTAACCTGTATATTTTTGCATATTATGTGGATTTTGAACGGAACTTATTGGTAATAATTGCTAATAAAAAACCAGCCAGAAGACCACCTATATGTGCAGCATTGTCTACATTTATAGTTGTAAATCCACTATACAGGGAAGCTATACACATAATTATTACACGTCGTGGAGAAATTCCCGGAATTTTCCCCTTCCAAAACAATGTTAACGCCAGCATTGCACCAGACAATCCAAAAATTGCACCAGAAGCTCCAACGGAACCTATGCTTGAGGTTTGAAATACAATAGAACATAAACCTCCTGTAATTCCAGCCAAAGAGTAAATCAGCAAATATTTCATCCGTCCAAGTACCGGCTCCAAATATACCCCCAATACACCTAACACCATCATATTATTCAACAAATGGCTCCAGCTTCCATGAAGAAACATGTGAGTGAAAAGCCGATACACCTGTCTTTCTTCTACTACAAGAAAGCGACTATTCATACCTGCATCCAGCCATTCATCATAATGTCCAGTCAATACCGGTATAACAAAACACAATACATTCAATAATATCAGAGTCACTGTAATGTAGGGAAATGTGTCTTTTGAAATACCCAGTATCCTACTCTTTCTTTGCAACGAAATCGTTTCAAACAACTGGCACAGTCCATCAAATTCCATTGGCTGATGTTCATACCGGTACATCCTTCTTTGATCCTCTGCAAATAACCAGACATTCGGGGTCTCTTCTACCAAATCTAATAGTGCCTGAGAAAACATAGCATGCTCTCTGCAAATAATACAAAGTTGGAACACATAAAGAAACCCTTGTTCCTTCATAATCGATTCCAACTGCATACGCTTTTTCATCAAAATTTCACCGGTTATTTCTTGTTCCAGCAACAGAACCACAAAACATTCTTTTTCCCTTTTTCGAATGAAAATATAAGGTTCTTTTTCAAACTCCTGTCGATATCCTTTTGCCATCAAACTATTTACATATTCTTGTCTCATAACATTGCCTGTTCTACAGCATGCTGCCAACCACGAACTCGTTCTTCCTTTTCATAAGTACTCATTGACGGAAGAAATTCCCGTTCCTGCTGCCAATTTCCTCTGATTTCTTCTATATTATTATAATAACCTATTCCTAATCCTGCCAGATATGCTGCTCCTAATGCTGTGGTTTCAATGCATTTTGGTCGCTGAATCGCAGACTCCAGAATATCTGCCTGAAATTGCATCAGAAAATTATTCGCACTGGCACCACCATCAACCTTCAGGCATGAAAGTGTTTCTATTCCAGCCTCCCGTTCCATTAGCGTCACCACATCATAGGTTTGAAATGCCAATGCCTCCAGCACAGCCCTAACAATATGCTTTCGGTTAGTGCCTCTGGTTAAACCGGTCTCCCAAACCTACAAATGCCGGCACCATATGTACACCATTGGTATCCGGTACAGACATCGCAATTTCTGCTGATTCTGCCGCGCTAGAAATCAGTCCCATTTCATCCCGCAGCCATTGAATTGCAGCTCCTGCCACGAATACAGAACCCTCTAATGCATAGGTAATTTCTCCGTTAATTCCCCAAGCTATGGTTGTCAACAAACCATTCTTAGAAAAAACCGGTATTTCTCCTACATTCATCAGAAGGAATCCACCTGTTCCATATGTATTCTTTATATCCCCCCGGCTAAAACATGCCTGTCCAAATAAAGATGCCTGCTGATCTCCGGCAACTCCGGCAATCGGAATCTCGCCTCCAAAGATAGAAGCATCTGTTCTTCCATATAAAAAAGTTGAGTCATGAACCTCCGGAAGAATAGCCTTCGGAATATCTAATAGTTCCAAAATATCCTTATCCCACTGTTTTTCCACTATATTGAACAGCATTGTCCTGGCAGCATTGGTATAATCCGTTGCATGCACCTTACCTTTTGTCAATTTCCAAATCAGCCAGCTGTCCACCGTACCAAATAAGATTTCTCCCCGTTCGGCACGTTCTCTGGCACCCTTCACATGATTTAAAATCCATTGAATCTTCGTGGCAGAAAAATAAGCATCCACACGCAAACCGGTTTTTTGAAAAATCATGTCACTATATCCTTGAATTTCTAATTTTTCACAAATATCAGCTGTTCGACGACACTGCCAAACAATGGCCGGATGAATCGGCTCTCCCGTAACTTTATCCCACAAAATTGTGGTTTCCCGCTGATTTGTAATTCCCAATGCTGCAATTTGACTATAATCAATATTAATCTGTTCCATTGCTTCTCTGGCAACACCCATCTGTGTTGACCAGATTTCCATAGGGTTATGCTCTACCCATCCCGGCTGAGGATAGTATTGCTGAAATTCTTTTTGAGCAACACTGACAATCATACCATTGTGATCAAATAAGATACAACGTGAACTGGTCGTTCCCTGGTCCAACGCCATCAAATATTGTTTCATGTCATACCTCCTACAGTTTATCCGCATACATCCAATATAATTCCCGTATTTTTATTCATTCGATTGAAAAGGGCGAGAATCCCAATCTCTCGCCCCTTCAAACATTCTGAATCTTTCATTCACTTACATATTAAGATTCGAAAATATTCTGAACTTTCTCTAATACAACTTCTTTCATATCACCACGTGTTTTTTCGTACTGTAATGCAGATTCTAATGTTTGCAGCAATTCCATACGAGAATCCGGATCAATATCTTTTATGTATTCCTTAATAACAACATCCTTCATTTCTTTTACATTACTCTTTGTTGCCATCTTGTCCAGCATTTCTTCATAATTAAAGCCTAAATCCTTCTTAATCTCTGCCTCTTTTCTGCCACAGACATCACATTCCGCATCACTGACTTTATTAATACATCCGCACACGCAAGTCCAAATCATACCATTTGACTGATACTTAACAACAGCATCTATTCCCCGCTTCTTCTTCAAGCTTTCCAAACGGCGGTAGCTTAAGCCGGTGCTAATTGGAAGTTCTTCACATACTACTACTTTTCTGGCTGTTACATATTTACGAACAACTACTTTTGCATCTTTAATTAATTTTACTTCCCGTTCCTTAACATCACATTCTATCCAGTCAGCTTCTAATTGGGAAATATTATTCTTCTCAAAAGTAAAATCCATATCACGAAGCACTACCTTCTCATCATAATATGTTGTTAATTCCACATCTGCACGAATAGCAAGAATCTCTTCATTCCGGTAATTCATGAATATCGGTGAAATTCTGGTTGTGTTTTTGTCTGCTCGAATCCGAACTTGAACCGGTCTCAGGAACATCTTCGTATAGTAATTTGTTACATATAAATCCTGATGAACCCCTTCATAATTCCGACTTTCCTTCTCTTTTACCAGAACAGCAGTACCGGTTGCAATAATACCAATGGTATTATTATTCGTCAGACTGCTTGTCAGCTCGTTATAACGAATGGTAATACCGATAACCGCATTCGCTCCTCTTCTCTTCGCCTCTTCTTCCAACAGATTTACAGCAGTCTGATGTACCTGTGACAGCTTCTTGGTCAGAGCTTTACTTTCCTTCTCATCCATCTCAGAGTTTCCTGAAAACTCTTGAAAGAACTTTGCTGTTAATGCTGTTTGTCCACTAATCAATCCTAAGTATTCCGAAATCTCATATCCTTCAATATCAGAACCGGATGTCATAATAATATTTGCCATAGTATGCCTCCCCATAATTACTAAATTTATAAATAAAATTATAGCATAATCCACAATATAAGCCAATGATAATTTTGTCCATTTTCGTCACTTTGCCAATTTGCACAAAATCTATTATGCAATCTGTCTTTGTTTCTTTCTGTTTTTTATCTTATCGTAATTTTTCAATTGCTGAAACCCATAATTTCTACTATAATTGATGTGCTTATGGAGATACTAAATATAAAATACATTTTGTGAGATTTATACAAAGAAACGAGGAATTAAAATGATTATTGATTTTCATACACATGTGTTCCCTGAGGTTATCGCTGCCAAAACCATTGAAAAATTAGGTGCATTTGCCAACATCACAGCAAAAACCAACGGAGTATTAAGCGGTCTAAAGGCATCCATGCAGGAGGCAGGTGTTGATTACTCTGTCATTCTGCCTGTTGTCACAAAACCCGGTCAATTTCAAACAGTAAATGAATATGCTGCTTCCATTAACGGTACAGACAGAATCATTTCCTTTGGCGGCATCCATCCGGACAGCACCGATTACAAAGGGGAATTAGACCAAATTCATGCATTCGGCTTACCCGGTATTAAACTCCATCCCGATTATCAACGGGTGCATATTAATGACCGGCGATATCTGGATTTAATAACTTATGCTGTTGATTTGGGGCTTATCATATCCATTCATGCAGGCGTAGACATCGGTCTTCCTGATATTGTACACTGTCCTCCCAACGAAGCATTAGAGATGCTCCAATATGTAGAAGCTCATGCCAAGCATCCGGAAGAAGCCAAAATCATCCTTGCCCATACCGGTGGATATGACCAATGGGATGACGTAGAACAGTTATTGGTTGGAAAACATGTTTATTTTGACCTTGCTTACAGCCTGGGACACATTCCGGACCAACAATTATTAAGAATTATAGAAAATCATGGTGCTGACCGAATCCTATTTGCAACCGACTCCCCTTGGAACGATCAGAAAGAGGATATTGCATATTTGAAATCTTTAGGTCTGTCACCAGAAGAAGAATCTGCCATATTAGGAGAAAACGGGGCAGTGCTTTTACAATTATAAAGCACTGCCCTGTTCCACATTCCGTTTTGCAAATTCACAGCGAATGGTGTTCATAACCATTCGCTTATTTCCACTCCACTTCGGAGCAATCAATATCCGTTTGGCACCATCACCGGTCAAGCGGTGAATCACCATATCTTTCGGCAAATGCCGGATACATAATTCCAGAATATCTATATACTCATCTAATGTAAGAGTTTCAAACCTTCCTTCCCGATACTCCTGTGCCAAGTCTGTATCCTCTAACACATGAAGCAATTGCAATTTAATCCCCTGGGTTCCGGTTCTTCCTACATATTCTACTGTTGCCAGCATATCTTCTACTGTTTCTCCCGGCAATCCAAGAATTACATGGGTAATCACATCAATCTTCCGTTCCTTCAAGGCAAGAACTGCCCTATTATATACCGACAAATCATATCCCCTACGAATGTAATCAGCCGTCTTCGGGTGAATGGTCTGTAATCCAAGTTCCACCCATACCGGTTTGATTCGATTCAGCCGTTCCAGCATATCAAGGATATCCCCCTGCAAACAGTCCGGACGGGTTGCAATGGATAAAATCTCCACCTCTGAATCCCCCATTGCCTCCATGAATAACGGTTCCAGTTCTTCAACACTGCCATAGGTATTAGTAAAAGCCTGAAAATATGCAATGTAGCCTACATCTTCCGCCGGAAGCTTCTTCTGTATCCGTTCTTTTGCCTCTATAAGCTGCTGTCCTATTGACAGCCTCCGATTGGCAGCAAAATCACCGGAGCCACTTCCGCTGCAGAAAATGCATCCCCGATTGCCACAGGTACCATCCCGATTCGGGCAGGTTCTGCCTGCGTCCAAGGCCAGCTTGTATAGCTTTTTATTATACTTTTGTTTTAAATAGTCACTCAGATTATTGTACCACATCGTTGCTTTCTAACTTTGCTTCTCTTTCTGCGATGTGAACCGCTTCTTCATAAGATAATCCGCTTTGCACCAGTTCGTCAATTCTTGCAAAAATATTATAAGTAATCTCATGTGTAACCTCTTGTGCAACCTCTTGTCTAACCTCTTGTGCAACTTCTTGTCTAACCTCTTGTCTAAGTTCCTGTCTAAGCTGAATCTTCAATTTCTGTCCATATGTTAATACTTCGCTTGCAACCATCTTTGCCTCCACTCCTTCCACGATTTCCGGTATTGATTGATACAAATACCTCATAATCTTTTGCTGAATTGCCATTAGTTCTCCATATTCTTCTGAAGTCAATGTTCCTTCTTCAAATAATTCTTTCAATTCAATTATACTATCATTTAGTATTGTTTTGCAATCAAATATCAAATTATTTTTCACTTCTTTTCGCATTTCATATACTAATCGCTTTGTTTTCAATTGTAAAAATGGAATTAATAGGTATAAGCCAAGCTCTCCTAACTCCCTAGCCGTCATCATCATCACTCGAACAGAACCAACCGGAATTACAATACTTTCCCCTGTTTCTTCACATTTCACCCGATAATCATGCCGTGTCGGAGTTCGATTGTTCGCTTTCAGATAGATCACCCGACTACTGGGTATTGAAATCGTAAGTATATCATCCTCCATCTCCGCCTGCTTCCTGGCAGAGGAAATCTGATAATCAAAAACACGAATTGTCATAATACTATCATTCTGTATCTGAAATTCCATATGAAAAGTACGCTGATGATTGATTCGGATATTTACATCGGAATAATTCCGTCCAAACAAGGCACTCGCTTCCTCCTTATCCAACCAGTCTACAATTGCTTTATTCCTATCATAATTCGTATGATACAAACCGTTGATAAAATCAATTAAAGTAGGTGTTGATATTTTAAGAATTTCTTTGCATACGGTGTCCCAAAAGAAAACATCGCTCTGATAACAACTTCGTTCCCGAAGCATATAAATAATTTCTGCCAATAAGTAACCTCCTTTGTATGAATATTCCTTTACATTAAAATGAATATTGTGTCGACACGCCACATAAGAAACAATCAAGCAAGATTTCGCTTACAACGATATAATACATTACGAGCACGGTTTTGTCAATTTAAATATTATTATTTCACATTATCACTACTAACCCAATCAAATACCATTAAATCACTACATATATCAATTCCATAATATGAG
>CAMEWU010000089.1 GCA_945946715.1 uncultured Clostridium sp.
CATGAGATTCCCTGTGATATTGACTACCAGCTTTGTATCCCTATTGCAGAGGAGAAGCAGGGAATTGTATATGTATTATCTTATCTGGAACAATTGGCAATAGAGAATCTCTTTTTGTCCTATTTTGAAAAAGAGGCTATGAGGGCTGTGCTAATTCGCTATTGTCCGGATTACAGAGGTTTGTTAATTAACCTATATGAGCCGATTGTAACCAACGCCATTGGTTGTGCTTTACTGAATAAAGGGTTTCATGAATTGGTATGCTCGGAGAAAGAACAGGAAGCTTTAACAGCATTATTTGAAAATCTTACTAGAGAGGAGATAACCGATTGCATACGGAATGGAGCTGAAACTGTGTTGAAACAGATATCCTGCGATAACCGGAGGGAAGAAGAGTTGATAGAACGATATGGGAGTGAGCTGGTGGCAAGGATTGCAGGTGTGAAGGATGTGGGTGGAATGGCTGGAATCTTTTTGTAGAATATATTCTTCTCTACGGTTTGTAGATTGATGGAAAAAGAATCTGAGTATAGAATCAACTTATAATATAGTAAAGGAGAAGCAAATATTATGAGTTATCAGTGCATTGAGTGTATCAATCGGTGAATTGCTGACCGGTGAATATCGAACAAATGAAAATGTGTCAGGAAACATGAAAAAAGTGCAATTCTATGTTTGCCCGATTTGTGGAAATATTATTACGGCAGTTGGTTCCGGTAGTTACTCTTGTTGTGGTATTACTTTGCCAAAGCAAGAGGCAGAAGCGTGTGATGCCAGTCATTTGATTGAAGTCGAGACGGTAGATAACGAGTATCATATAACCATTAATCATTCTATGGAAAAGAATCACTATATCTCATTTGTTGCATATATTACTTCAAGTAATGTGGAAGTCGTAAAGCTTTACCCGGAACAGGATATATCTGTGAGGTTCCGGAAAAAGGGGCATGGGTATATTTATGCGTTTTGTAATAGACATGGAATGTTTTCGGTATCGTTATAGAGTCGTGATGCGTTTGCGAAGCTCTATTCCAGTCAGTATGTGGATGGACCGATATCGTATCAGAAAATGTTATTTGACATTACAGTTTTATGCACCTATATTTATGTTACTAACGCTTTGCGACAGGGAGCCGGATAGAGAGAATGAAGCGATAAACCTTTTGGAAAAACATTTTAGACGATTTAGTTCTATTTACGGAGGTACAGTTTGATGAAAATAGTTATGCTTAATGGACAAAATCATAAAGGAAGTACTTATAATATTGGTCGTATTATTGCTGATAAAATCGAGGGAGATAATGAAATTACCGAATTCTTTTTTCCAAGAGATTTGAATCATTTTTGTGCGGGATGTTACATGTGTATTGAAGACGTATCGATGTGTCCTTTTTATTCTGAAAAAGAGAAGATTATTGATGCAATAGATACAGCAGATATTCTTATTGTTACTACGCCGACTTATTGTATGCATATGTCAGCACCGCTCAAGTCATTCTTCGATTTGACTTTTGATATGTGGATGCCTCACAGACCGATGAAATCAATGTTTAGTAAGAAGGCAGTTATTGTATCTACATCGGCAGGAAGTGGGGTGAAATCGGCAATGAAGGATGTCGAGGATTGCTTGTTCTATATGGGGGTGCCAAAGATAATCAAATATGGTATTGCAGTTCAGGCTATGAATTGGGATGGCGTTGCAACTGATAAGAAAAATATAATAGATAAGAAAGCAAATATAATAGCTAAGAAACTGTGTTCAAAAAGCAAACCGTCAGTAGGAATAAAGACAAGAATTGTATTTAATATAATGGGTATGATGCAGAAGAAGGGATGGAATTCTTCACAGGTTGAGACAGAATATTGGAAAGAAAATGGCTGGCTTGATGGAAAGAAACCATGGAATATATAGTATGATATTTTTATCTACGGAGTGTAGAATCCGCATAAATTTACCATCTTCTACGTTCCGTGGGTGTGAATTAAAATGCCCTATGAGAAAGCGAAAGAGTGGGTTTTGAAATAATGGAGGAACATCAATGCTAATCAAAAATAAAGATATTGATGCAGGAAAAGCATTTGATTGGGGAAGGACCTCAGAAGAATATGCAAAATATCGGGATATTTATCCACAGGAATTCTATCAGAAAATCGTGGATAGAAAGCTGTGTATAGAAGGACAAAATGTACTGGATTTGGGAACCGGAACAGGAGTTTTGCCTAGAAACATGTATCGGTATGGAGCAAAATGGACAGGTACAGATATTTCAGAGAATCAAATTGAGCAGGCAAAACGATTATCAGCACAAGCAGGCATGAATATTGAGTATTTGACTGTTCCCACAGAAGATATTGATTTTCCGGATGAGACGTTCGATGTCATTACTGCATGCCAGTGCTTTTGGTATTTTAATCATGAAACTGTTATGCCGAAGCTGGCAAGAGTATTAAAAGAAGATGGTAAATTGCTGATTTTATATATGGCATGGTTACCATTTGAAGATCCGATAGCAGGAGCCAGTGAAGACCTAGTATTGAAATATAGTTCTAATTGGTCAGGAGCAGGGGAAATCAGAAAGCCAATATGGATTCCCGATGTTGTATATGAAACCTTTGAAATGGAGGAGCATGAAGAATATGATATCATGGTGCCTTTTACAAAGGAATCTTGGCATGGCAGGATGCGTGCGTGCCGTGGCGTTGGAGCATCGTTGCCCAAAGAGGAATTGGAACGTTGGGATAAAGAACATAGAGATTTGCTGGAACAAATTGCACCGGAGACATTTGAGGTGTTGCATTATGCAGCGTTAACGGTGTTAAAGAAGAAGTAGTGTATTGACATAGCCGAACGACGAAGATTATAATAAAGATATGATAACTAAGTCGTTCGGCTTAATTTTTGGTTTCATTCTTAAATTTAGTCGAACGACTAATTTGGAGGTATTGATGAAGATATTAGATTCAAAGGATTTGGGGAAACGGATTCGAGAACGTAGAAAGGAATTACAATATACACAGGCATATTTATCTGAATTTACAGGTTTTAGTGTCAGTTTTATTTCTGATGTGGAAAATGGGAAACCGACAGTTGAATTTGAAAAAACATTAAGACTTATGCATGTTTTAGGATTGGATTTACTTGTGGAAGTGAGGGGATAATATGTCTGTAAAGTTGTCTGTATATATAGAAATAGACGGAAGTGATATTTACGTTGGAATGCTATCAGGGACGAATGCAGAGGATACGGTATTTTCATATGCAGATGAATATCTAAATAGAAAAAATTGTCAACCAATTTCGATTAGTTTACCATTAACAGAGCAATCATTTAGTGTGAAACAAACGAGGACATATTTTGAAGGACTTCTCCCGGAAGGCTTTACAAGAAAATGTGTTGCAAAGCATTTGCAGGCAGATGAAAAGGATTATTTGTCTATTTTGTCTGTTTTGGGTAGTGAATGTTTGGGTGCAATTAAGATTATACCTGAAGGTAGATCAAGTAATCAGGTAGGTTACACACGATTGACGGAACAGGAAGTGAGGTGCTTGGCAGAGGAAGGGGTAACAGAATCCGTACAGCTTGTTACAAAAGCACACCTGTCACTGACTGGTGCATCAGGAAAGGTTGGTTTATATTATGATCAGAAAAAGGTACAGTGGTATCTGCCGGTTGGGACTGCTCCAAGTACGCATATTGTTAAGCAGAGTCATGTCAGGATCAAAAAAATTGTTGCAAATGAGCAACTTTGTTTATTGACAGCAAAAAAATTAGGCATTGATGTTCCGGAAAGTTTTATCTTTAAGACTGAATCATCAAGTGATGAAGCGGTACTATTTGTTACAAAACGTTATGATAGAATAATTGATGATGAATGTAAAAAACTAAATGGATTGAAAGTACCATTTCGTTTGCATCAAGAGGATTTTTCTCAGGCTTTGGGAATTCCGGCTGAGGATAAATATGAAAAAAACGAACAGGGATATTTGCAACAGATGTTTGCACTGCTTCGAAAGTATTCCTTAGATCCAATCGCAGATCAGTTGAAACTGTGGGATATTGTGATATTTAATTATCTAATAGGAAATACGGATAATCATATTAAGAACTTATCATTACTATATAGTAAGGATTTGAGAACGGTTTGTCTTGCACCTGCTTATGATATTATTAGTACGGTGATTTATGAAAGTAGTTCCGAAAATATGTCTGTGTCAATTGGAGGACTCTATAATTTAAGAGAAATTAAGCGGGAAAACTTTGCCAAGGAAGCACAAAAGGTTGGTTTGGGAAAAGGTATAGCTATGAAGCATTTTGATAAGATGGTATCGAACTTTGAATCTGCTCTTAACGCTGCTACCAGAGAATTGGAAAAAGAGGGAGAACGATATGCGTCTGAGATTCGAAAGCAGATTTTACAAAATGGAGGAATAGCAAATTGTACTAAAATGATAGGAGAAGACAAAGGATGGAACTAACACAATTTTTTAAGAGTATCATTGATGAAGATTCTTGTGCAGTGGTGATTTGCAACATGGAGCATGAGATTATCTATATGAATCCGTCGGCAGGTGAACGCTATGCAAAACGCGGCGGGCTTGATTTAATTGGAAAAAACTTGTTGGATTGCCATAATCCTCAATCGGTTATCATGATAAATAAAGTGGTTGAGTGGTTTATGGAAAGTAAAGAGCATAACCGTATGTATACCTTTTATAATGAGAAGGAAAACAAAGATGTGTATATGGTTGCACTTCGGGATGAACAGGGCGAACTGATTGGCTATTATGAGAAGCACGAGTATCGGAATAGAGAGCAGGGTGAACCATATGATTTTTGAGGTGAAAAGTAATAAACGGATAGAAGCATTATTTGCCGGCTGGCAGGAAACCTTGATTTGGTCCTGCTTGCAAAATATTATGGGACATTTATATGCAGATTCGGAAGAACAACCGAATTGTGCTATGGTATTGCAGGGAGATTTTTGCCTTTTCACTGGCGAGCCCAATGAAGAACTGGTGACTTACAAACCGGACTGGTGTCAGCAGAACTTCGTGATTATGGTTCCGGGGGATGAAAGTTGGGCAGCTTTGATTGAACAGGTATATGGCGACCGGGCAAAGAAGGTAGAGCGATATGCAATCAAAAAAGAACCGGGAGTGTTCCACAAAGAAAAATTACAGAAGATTGTGAAAGACTTACCGCCGGAATATGAACTTACCATGATGAATAAGACATTATTTTATGAATGTAAGAAAATCGACTGGTGCAGGGATTGGGTGTCACAATATGAGGATTATGAAATGTATCAAAAATATGGCTTGGGAGCAGTTATCCTGAGGAATGGAGATATTGTGTCCGGGGCTTCCTCTTATTCCGGTTATCAGGGCGGTATTGAAATCCAAATTGATACCAAGGAGTCTTATCGGAGAAAAGGACTTGCCTATATCTGCGGAGCAAAGTTGATTCTGGAGTGTTTGGAACGTGGGTGGTATCCAAGTTGGGATGCACAGAATCTATGTTCCGTTGCTTTGGCAGAGAAATTGGGTTATCATTTTGATCATGCGTACCCGGCATATGAGATAAAGTGGTAAAATGAAATAAATGCAGTAAGAGTAAAGAAAAATAAGTTTTGGAGGAGAATACTTAATTATGATGGCATTTATTATATGGGCAATAATAGGTTTAATATTTGTAGGACTAGGAGTACTGGCGTTCTTTTCTAAGAAACCAATGGGATTTTGGGCAAATGCAGAGATGTTTCAAGTGTCAGATACGAAAAGATATAATCATACCATGGGAATCATGTGGTGCATCTTTGGTTTGGTATTTATTTTGCTGGGATTGCCTTTGCTTGCGGGAGAGAATTCACCATACATAATGCTTTCAGTTGTAGGAGTTATGCTCGAAGTGATTGTGTTCATGGTGATTTATGTATTAGTGATTGAGAAGAAATATAGGAAATAGGCTTATGGAATTCAATGAAAAATTACAGGAATTAAGAAAACAAAAAGGTCTTACACAGGAAGAACTGGCAAAGGTGTTATATGTATCCCGTACTGCCATTTCAAAGTGGGAATCCGGTAGGGGATATCCCAATATTGATTCACTGAAAGCAATAAGCAAAAAGAAAAGCATTTTCGTGATATGGCCTTTGGTCTGCTTGATTGTAGTGTGGCAATGTTCTTTTTCCTGCCTTTATTTGGTCAAAGAGTGGATGGCGTTATCCAGGAAGTTACATTACTCTCGCTAACAGAAATCGAGCCTTATGTGAAAATACCATATTTGATTGTGGTTTTTGGAATGGTAATATGGGGAATCCTTATCCTTGCATTGCAAAATAATAAATCCACGTTCTGGTTACGAAGTAAGGATAAAGTTTCATTAGGATTAAGTGCAGTTGGTGCTCTTTTTTTCATGATAAGTCTGCAACCGTATGCAGCAATGTTCACATTTATATTCTTAATAATAAAGGCTTTGATGCTGATAAAATGGACATGATACGATTCGTGTCATAGATGTGACGGCTCAATTCTTTCACAATCTTACAGGAGTGAATATGCAGTTATATACAATCACAGATTGGTTAGGCTTGGTGCCATTTGGCTTTGTATTCGGATTTGCAGTTCTGGGATTGATTCAGTTAATCCGGAGGAAGAGTTTCTTGAAAGTGGATTTTAACATTCTGGTGCTTGGCGGATTCTATCTGATTGCATTTACCGTATTTATGGTAGGGGGAAGACTGATATCAGGGGTGCATTGGCTTACAGATATTATTGGCGGTATTTTATTAAGTGCCGGGCTGGTAATGCTGTACTATTCTGTTAACAGTCTGCAAAGTAATAAAGATTAATTTGTTGACTTTCCTTTCAATTCCCTATAAGTTTCCGGAAGCTTTAAGGGCAACTGTAATAATAAAGAGTATTATTACAAGTATTGCAATCAAAAGCGCAATGCCGGAACAAATGATACCTGCCAAAGCAAAATAGTTGTTTGCCTTCTTCTTGTTCAGAGCAACGATACTAAAAGCAAGAGCAATAGCACTAAAGATGAAGGAAAAAAATGGGATACAAGAAAAGGCTAAGGAACAAATGCCCATAACCATTGCAACAATATTGAGAGGTTGTGCAATCTCGCCCGGTGCAGAACTGTTCATATCTCCAACTCTTGAAATGTATGGATTATCTGACTGGAAATATACTTTGCAAGGCGTATCTGCCATTCTGGCGTGAATATCTCTGCTGTATCCAACTCTTGAAGTGCCATAATAGGTTTTCCCATTCACTTCAAAGCGATAAGATAGGAATGGATTTTTCGCGTTTACAGTACCTATTGATACATATACTTTTCTTGTATTTTGCTGAATATTCCAATATTCCTCTATAGACATGCCTTCTTGTACTTTATTCATAAAATCTACTCGGTCGATAATGTAGTATTTTGTATATTGTCCTATGCATTGTGTATCGAAGTTGTTCATGATTCATACCCCCTTACTTGGTACTCATTATACACGAAACAGTGGGATAGGTAAAGGTTAGCTTTTGGGGAGCAGATATGGAATGGATTACAGAAGCTATATTTTGGAGACATTGGAGAAATCTAAGTTCTCTCTTATAATCATAAACAAAAATAACTAAAGTATTACCAAGCACCTGCCGATACATGATTTAGAAAAGCATAAATATAACATTTTATAAGAAGAAAAGGATTTCGGATTGTAATTCTCAAGGAGTGAGATATTTTTAAGATATAGTCGTTCTATATTTTTTTTGTGTATGCTTATTCTATTTCATTTCTTACAGAGTTATCTGAAATTTCCCAAGTATTTAAAAATAAATGATTGCTAACAAGTGGATAAGGAGGAATGCGTATGACAGTTGGAGAAGCACGCCAAGCTTATAGTATGCAGTTAAAATCATATAATGTTCAGAAATGCAAGTTAGCGCAACAGAAGTCAGACTTGGATATGAAGATAAAAACAACGGAAAATGGTTCGGTTATTTTTGCGAATGAAGCTGCCGCTTTAGAATTAACATATAACGCTGTTGCCGAGAAACAAAATGAATATCAGAATTATATGGACCAGTTAATGGAGCAGTGGGATATGAAGTTTAACGAGATTGCAACGCAACAAAAGGTGGAAGCAGAAAAAGAAGGTTTCGAAGATTTGGCCAGGATTATGACGGTTGCCAGACGTTTGATGCATGGAGATATTGTTCCTCAATCCGATGAAAAAAAATTAATGGAATATGATAGTGATTTGTATCAGATGGCAAAAAATGCTCAAATGATGGCGCAGATTAGAGAGAAAGACAGAAAGAAACACGAATCGTTATGGGAAGATGAGGAGAAAAAGGAACAGGTAGATGCGATGGAAGAAGCAGAAGGACAGGAAGCTTTTGCCGCTGGTCCGGAAATTGTTGCTGTAGAGGATACTATGGCTACTGCTGTGGCATCCATGGAAGGTACAGTTACAGAGTAATATAGAAAAGGATTTCTATTATGTGTACAAGGAGGTAATCACATGGCAAATTTATATGGAGTATCTGCATATCAGCAGACAAATCAAACACGGAATCAATCTACAAAGAAGAAGGAAGAAGTGTCTAAGAATCAATCAGCTTCTAATTCTTTCGGTGAGGCGATTTCAAAAACAGATAAGGAAATTAAAAAATCTACATGGAGTCCGATTAGCACCGATAGTCCACTTGTGCCATCTTATAAAGATGGAGTTGGTATGTCAATTGGTGATATACAGTTATCTGACAAAGCAAAAGAGTATTACAGCAAATTGAAAGCTAAGTTTGGTAATATGGAATTCATCGCAGTCAGCCAGGATATGAAATCACAGGTGCAGGCGAATGTAGCGGCTTATGGAAATGCAAATAAGCAGGTTGTGTTAATCGATGATGCAAAACTGGAACAGATGGCGAATGATGAATCTTACCGAAAGAAATATGAGGGCATCATAGCTATGTCACAAAACCAGCTTGCAAATGCAAAGAATAGCTTAGCAAGTAGTGGGGCGAGTATCAAAAACTTTGGCATGTCTGTAAATTCGGATGGTTCTACCAACTTTTTTGCTACGTTAGAGAAATCAACGAATGATCAGGCAAAAATAATAGAGAAGAAGCAGGCAGAAAAGAAAGCAGCAAAAGCAAAGGAAAAGAAACAGGCGGAGAAGAAGGCTAAAGAAGAGAGAATTGAGAA
>CAMEWU010000090.1 GCA_945946715.1 uncultured Clostridium sp.
TTGTAGGAATTTTCTGCATAAACTGGCGCACTCGTTTCATTTCCCGATTATGCCTTCGAAACGTATGCAGCGTCTTCAGTTCTGTCTGCGGTATCCGGATTTCAATTGTCTTTAATGCCAGATGAAGCTGTGCCAAATTCATGACTGATGCCACCATATCATTTTCCTGATAAATATTGCATTCCCGTCCTTCAAAGAACTCTTTTAATACGTAGGGCGTATGATAACGGTCACAGGTAATCAGCTCTCCTTCCAGATTCCTTACAAACCGGTCAACATTCTGATAACCGGCTTCATATAATGCTTCTTTTATTTGAGCTTCCTGTTCCAGCCGGCTTTCAGAGGTTTCTAATGACTGCAATACCCGTATTCCCCGGTTCGTCCGCAGAACAACCATACCTCGTCCCTTACAGGTACTAAGCACTTCCATATCATAACATTCCCATACTTCCGATAATTTCTCAGACAAAATCATCCCCCCATAAGCCTTTCTACGTTCTATCTTATGAGGGGATGAGACAGTTTATTACCGGATTTGAATATCCTCAGATTTTGTTATAATACTCTAATGCAAACTCTGTTAACTGTTCTTCTGTATTTAAGCCAGGTTCCTCTATAACCTTCTGAAGCAACGCATTCAGAATTTCTCCCATGACAGGTCCCGGTTTTACTCCCAGCTGCATCAGCGTTTTTCCATCTATCTTTAATTCTTTTATGGAAAGGCAATCTTCTGCATCTATAATTTCTTTTTGCATTTGTAACAGACGCTGATATGCCTCTATTTTATTCTCTCGATGATAATCACTCTGACCCATAATATCTGCCCAGCGAAGTTTTTGGAAATCATCAAACAAATCCGGTCCCATCTGATACAATGCTTTTCTCAGCGTCTTTTTTGTAATATTTCCATCCAGTCCATAATCATGCCATTCCACTAAGCGTTCTACTCTATGAATAGTATCATTATCCAACTTCAGCCGCCGTAATACCTGATGGGCAATGGTTTTTCCCTCTTTGGGATGATTATAAAAATGATCGCTTCCTTCCTCATCTGTGGTTCGGCACATGGGCTTCGCCACATCATGGAGCAACGCCGCCCAGCGCAGCACCGGTGACGCTTCTATATGTTTCATAACTTCTATCGTATGCTCCCCCACTGAATAGCAGTGATGAATATTATTCTGCGGTGCCTCCATCATAGCATCAAATTCCGGTAACACGATTTTCGTAATCCCCAGCTTATATGCATCTATTATTTTTTCCGGATGACCAGAAGTAATCAGTTTTGTCAACTCTACCTGAATTCGTTCTGCACTGATATCTTGTAAAAATTCTGCTTTTTCCTGAATAGCCTGTTGGGTCTCTTTTTCTATTTTAAAATCCAGTTGTGCTGCAAATCGCACTGCCCGTAATATCCGCAGTGCATCCTCATCAAACCGCTCCTGAGCAGCTCCAACGCAACGAATCACGCCCTTTTGTAAATCCCCAATGCCATCAAACGCATCTACAAGACCTTCTGCATCATTATAGGCCATGGCATTAATCGTAAAATCCCGGCGCTTTAAATCCTCTAGCAAGCTGGCAGTAAACGTTACCTCTTTCGGTCTTCTATGATCTTCATATTTACCATCTACCCGATAAGTAGTAACTTCATAACCAACTTTATCCATCATAACCGTAACCGTACCATGTTCAATTCCGGTATCTACAGTTCGACGAAACAGCACCTTTGTCTGCTCCGGTGTTGCAGAAGTAGTAATATCCCAGTCTTGTGGCTGTTTTCCTAAAATACTGTCACGAACACAACCGCCAACAATGTATGCCTCATATCCATGTTTCATCAATGTCTCAATTATATAACCTGCTGCTTTCGGCATCTCTACCTTCATACAATCACTCCGTCATTCCTATTTTACCGATTCGGTTTCATTATTTCTTTCGTTCGTGCTTTCTTAGCTTCATACAAATCATCATCCGCATTTTCCAGCAAATTCGCCAGCTTACACCCCAACATAAAGTTCTGGGTATATCCTCCAATGGTCATTCGGATATAATATGGTTTTTCACATTTCTGATTAAATGCATCCATGCATGCCGTTACTTTACTTCGTAGTTTTTTCATATCTACCGGTTCTTCCCGCAAAGCAAGTATGGCAAATTCATCGCCACCGATTCGCCCGATAATATCATCTTCTTCAAAAATGCTATGAAGCATTTCCGCAATAGATTTCAATGAAAAATCTCCTTCTTTATGCCCAAATCGGTCATTCACAATTTTCAAATTATCCATATCTGCATAAGCAGCCAGAAGATATTTTCCTGTATTCTTTGCATTTCGCAGTACCTCTTCTGCCTGTACTTCAAATCCCCTGCGATTCAGAGTTTTGGTCAGTTCATCCTTCTTTGCCTCATTATCCAGTTGAATATTATGCATTTTCAATTTCTGCAAACTATCCTCCAGCTGCTTCTGTGTATCTTCCTGCATCTGCATCAGACTCAGCATTCGAACCGCTGCACTCATCTGGTAGGTTAATGCTTCCAGATAATAATGCTTATCAAAATCCAATTCTAAGAGCAAGAGCCCATGCTGGGTATCTGTAGTAAATAAATCCAGCAAAATCATGGTATAACGGCGATTCGGCATATATTCATGGCTATATAATTCATCAATTGGATACTTCTGGCAATGCCTTGGAATCGCCAGAACCTTTCCATCACAAGAACAGGCTTTTAGGTAAATTTCTTTCGGTGGTATCCATGTATCTTCCGCCAAATGTATCTTAGCACTAGGAAGCAAATATAAATAGCAATTCTTTATATCCAGCATGTATAAATTCTCTAACAGTGATGCATAGTTCTGATCTACAAATTTATCAAAATTAAACATATCACGAGATATCATATTTACCGCATGGTTATCACTTAACATGGTTTCCACAGATATGTTAACCAAAGACGGATGCCCTGCATCCTTTTCCTCACTTAATCCTTCTGATTCACCTGCAGAAGCCCGCGGAATAAAGTTTACCGGAACCCTATGATTGATTGGAGAATGATCTTTTAGGTATTGGATTCCTTCCTGCAATGCACTGTATCCTAATTGCACAGAGTCTGCACGTACTGTTGCCAATGGAGGATTCAGATTTGGTGCATAAGCCAAATCATCATATCCAACAACAAGAATATCTGTTCCGATTCCAATCCCTCTTTCCTGTAATACTTCATATAAACAATATGCCACTTCATCATTGACACATACAATTGCATCTACATCCGGATTCCGATCCAGAAGTGCCTCTGCCTGTTCACGGCTCAGCCTTGACATATTACAGTATTCAATCATATCTTCTGTCAGCATCAGTCCATGTGACTCCAGTACTTCACGAAAACTATTCAGACGCTCTCCTGCCTCACAATGGCTTGGGCATCCTGCCAGACAGCATATATGCTTTCTCCCCTTTGAAATCAGGTATTCAACAGATGCTTTCACTCCACTGGCGTTATCATACAATATATATTCATATCCCTCAATCGCTGCAGCAATGGTAATAATAGGGATTTGATTAAAATAATCCAGAAATGCTTTTCTTCTTTCTGTCGTAGATAAATATCCGATGGAACCAATTGCAATAATCAGTAAATCTATTTTTTCCGGAAATACATAAGTAAATAATGTATTATGCTGATATTCATATCGAATGCCATCAAAGAGTTGCAAATCCCGGTCAAAATACTTTCCGGGAAAAATAATTAAATTCACATCGGATTCTTCCGCTGCCTTCATGGCACCTTTACAAATACCTTTGCTGAAATCATCCGCAATATCCCCTAAGAACAATCCTATATTCAAACGCTTTTTATCCATCTGTATTATATTCCCCCTATCACTGCTTCATATAATTACTATACCCTTTCATACAAAAAGCTGTCAAACCTAATTTATCAGATTCACTGAAAAACAGCATAAAAAAGGAACAGAAATGGTATTCCTCTTCCTGTTCCCGTCATATTTAATCTGTTATTGTATCACAGCCCGAAAAGGTGCTACCGGCAAATCATTACTTCCAAACAAAGTTACCTGTCCAAAATTCGTCCATGCATATCGAACCTGTCTTGGGTCTGCAACTTCCTCAGAGCATACTGCAACTTCCTTTTCCGATAACAGATATGCCTTTGCAGCATGAAATTCTCCATCTACTCCTGCCAGTTCAAAAAGTGCAATTTCCTTTCCTTTTACCTGCAATCCCTTGCACCGGAAGGTTACTACCACTTGATTTTCATCTAACCGTACAGATTGGTATGCCGGTGCATCTGCATCGCAAGCGATTCCATATACATGTTCCATACACACTAATGCCATACGACCGCCAACCGTCTGCTTATCGGTAGGATGAATGTTATCAAATTCTCCACAGTCAATTAAAACATTCATATAGGTATTCGGAAGATTCTCTGTTGTCAATTGTTGCTGTTCCCGAAGTACCGCCCAGGTTTTATCGTCCTTTTCACCTTTTGCTATATACATTGGAAGCTGATTTAGGATAAATGGTGCCTGTTCATCTTGAAACTTCTTACGCCATAAAGTAATCAACAGTCGCATCAATACTCCATATCCTTCAGCTTTATAGGTATCTTCCTCTCCCTGATAATACCAGAACCCTCGCAAGGTATAAGGAATCACACGTTCTAACATACCATGATATGGATTTGCCGGTCGAAAGTTAGAAGTTCTTCCAGCCGGTTGCGGCCAAGGACAGACACCCACATGTTCATTCAAATACTCCCATGTAACATCCGGATTCTTTCTTCTTTCTTCCTGCACGCCATCATCCCACGCCTTCCATTGGCGATTGTATTCTTCCATCTCTGCTGCATACTCTTCATCCGTTTTGTCACCTATCAACTCATCATAAGCGGTAATATATCCGGCTGCTTCCGGTGCTGACAGCAATGTTTCTTCATCCATCCAACAGGTAGCAGAAGTTCCGCCAATATAGCAATCAATAACCCCAATGGCCACTCCTAATTCCTTATGCAGTTTCCTTGCACAAAAATAGGCGACTGCCGATACATCTTTTACCTGCTCCGTGTGACATACTCTCCACTTGGAAGCTTCCTGCTGTTTTAAAACATCCTCAGTTATTACACCGGTTTTCACTACATTATAAAAACGAATTCCTTCATAATTAGCATGTTTTAACTCTTCCTCTGCGTTGTCACAGTTTTGAAGCTCCAGTTCCATATTGGATTGTCCGCCAGCCAGCCATACTTCTCCTACCATCACATCACGAAATACTATGTATTCATTTTCGCAAGCAATTTCCATAGCATATGGGCCTCCGGCAGACAGAGGCTCCAGCATGACCTTCCATTTATTTCCGGTCACTTTGGTTTCCACTGTCTGTTCTCCCAATGTCACACACACATTTCTATTTTCAGGGCCGTTTCCCCAAATAGCAATTTTTTTGTCCCGCTGTAACACCATGTGGTCACTGAACATAGATGCCACTTGAAAGCATTGGTTTTCCATGAATTTGCCTCCTGCATTAATTCTGGTTCTTTAAAAACTCCAGGTTTTTCGATATTAACTCGCAACGTTGTGCTACACATTCTACACTGCGATGCGGGTCTTCCGGTGTCTGAAATACATAATCAATCAGCTTATCAACAGTTGTAGTCGCAACATGCATACGGGTATCAGAAGACGCATAATACAAATATACATCTCCATTTTCTCTGGCAATCAGACCATTGGTAAATACTACATTGGATACATCGCCTACAC
The DNA here is from genome assembly GCA_945946715.1 of uncultured Clostridium sp. Taxonomy (GTDB): domain Bacteria; phylum Bacillota; class Clostridia; order Lachnospirales; family Lachnospiraceae; genus CAG-632. The sequence goes on from CAMEWU010000090.1 coordinate 5,786, forward strand.
GTTCGCTTCCTAAAGGTGCCAAAAAGAATCCGGATGGCTCTGCAATCACTTTCGTTGGGTCATTCAAATCCGTAGCAAATGCATATAATACATACCGCAGACCTGCTGCTGTATTCCGTACTCCATGGGCAATATGAATCCATCCCTTTTCTGTCTTAATCGGAACTGCACCTGCACCATTTTTTGCTTCTGTAATGGTATGATATACTCTCCGGCTGGTCATAACTTCTTCATCAATCACAGCATGTTCAATATCGTCACACAAACCAAAACCGATACCGCCACCGGAACCGGTGTCAATGAAATCATCCATCGGCCGGGTATAAAATGCATACTTACCATTTACAAACTCCGGATGAAGCACCACATTTCTTTGCTGTGGAGAGCGAAGGGTTTTTAAATTATCCAAACGCTCCCAGGTCTTCAGATCCTTTGTCCGCACAATACCGGCAGCCGCAACCGCTGCACTCAAATCACTGGTGCTTGTATCCTTGCTTTCAGAACAGAACACGCCATAGATATATCCATCTTCGTGTTTGGTAAGACGCATATCATATACATTGGTTTCTTCTTTACAGGTATCCGGCAAAAGAATTGGATAATCCCAAAACCGGAATCCGTCAATTCCATTATCACTTTCAGCCACACCAAAGAATGATTTTCTGTCATTTCCTTCGATTCTTGCTACCAGATAAAACTTACCATTTAACTCAATGGCACCGGAATTCATAACTGCATTAACACCTAACCGTTCCATAAAGTATGGATTGGTTTCCGGATTCAAATCATACTTCCATGTAAGAGGAATATGTTCTCTGGTCAGCACCGGATTTTCATATCGGTCAAATACTCCATTGTAGAACCGGCTTTTCTGATTCTTTTTAGCAAGTAACTGATTGTATTTTTCTAATTCAACATAATACTGTGGATGCAACATCACGATTCCTCCATATTTCAATTCTAGCGAATTCCAATCTCTGTATCTGATTCTGTTACTACACTATGTTCTTTAATATAAGCAACAATTTCATCTAATTTGGTAAATGCTACACCGACATAGCTGTCTGCTGCTCCGTAATAGATTGCAATCCGTCCGGTATCACCATCCTGCAAAGTTGCACATGGGAAGCATACATTCGGCACAAATCCCCGTTCCTCATACCACTCTTCCGGTGTTAATAAATAATTCTCGCAACGGTATTTTACGATAGACGGATTATCAATATCCAGAATAGCTCCACCAATGCTGTAAACAAAGCCATTGCAGGTACCGGATACACCATGGTAGAATAACAGCCAGCCTTCTGTGGTCTCGATTGGTGCAGCACCTCCGCCAATCTTTACTGACTCCCACCATTCAGAGCCCCGTCCCATAACATGACGGTGTTTTCCCCAATATGTCAAGTCCGGACTCTCACTTAAGAAAATATCACCAAATGGGGTATGTCCACTGTCACTTGGACGAGAAAGCAGCATAAAATTACCATTAATCTTTCTTGGGAACAATACTGCATTCCGGTTAAATGGAATAAATGGATTTTCAATTCGTACAAACGTTTTGAAATCCGTTGTCTTTGCCATACCAATAGCAGCTCCATAAAAATCGGTACACCATATGATGTAATAAGTATCCTCAACTTTCACCAGTCTTGGGTCATAAGCATACTTTGGCATAAAATCATTTCCCTGTTCATCAACAAAATGAATCTTTTCTTTGTCAAAGTTCCAATGCAAACCATCTGCACTATGTCCTAAATAAATGTAAGGAATACCATTGTTCTGCTCCCCACGAAATACTCCGATATAAGCTCCTTCATATGGAACAACTGCACTATTGAATATTCTTGCTACATTCTCAACCGGATTCCGGTTAATGATGGGATTTTCCGTATATCTCCAAATCGGTGCACCAGTCAAATGCTCCGGTTTCTCCTGCCAAGGAATATTTGGCAGTGGTGTCTTATCAATAAAATCAACCTGACTCATTTTCATTTCCTCCTAACGTTATTCTTTTACTGCACCCTGAGTCATACCACTGTAAATCTGCTTTTGCAGCAACAGGAAAATAATCAGAGTTGGTATCATTGTTATAATTGCTCCTGCACAGATAATTTCCCATTTTGCACCATATGGTCCCTTGAAAGCAAACAGGGCAGTGGAAATGGTCTGTAATGCCGGCTTCGGAGTGTACAAATACGGGGTATAAAAGTCGTTGTAAAATCCTACACCTTTTATAATAATAACGGTTACAATTGCCGGTTTCAATAATGGCAATATAATTTTGGTGAAAATCTTAAAATAGGATGCTCCATCCATAATTGCCGACTCATCCAAAGAAGTCGAAATATTCTCCAAAAACTGCAGGAAAATATAAATCGATATAATATCTGTTCCTGCATATAACAATATGACAGATAACCGGTTATTAAACAATCCCATTTTGGAAATAATCTGGAATACACTCATCTGCATGGTAATACTTGGTATCAAAGATGCAATCAGGAACAAATTACTAATGAGCTTTCTTCCCGGGAACTTAAACCGGTTAATTACATATGCAGTCATGGTTCCTGTCAGGATGGTTGCAATCAGGGAGAATACCAAGATGAATGCTGTATTTATAAAGCCTCGAACCATATTACCATCGGTAAATGCAGTTACATAGTTACTAAAATTCAAAAAGTTCTTAGGAAGTGCCAGCACATTACTGTTATTAAATTCTGCTGAAGTCTTAAAGGAACCAAACAATGCAGTAATTAAAGGAAGCAAAATTACAATTGCTGCAATAATTAAAGAAGCATATTTAATAATCTCCCAAGGCAGCTTCTTCCACACGCTCTTCCGTTTTGCACTTTTGGCAATTGCTGCACGCTCTTCCGGAGTTAAGTCTTCAATTCGCTTTGTCACGGTTTCCTGCTGTACGGTTTCATTTACATTCTCGTTACTCATATTATGCTTCCTCCTTTCCTTCAATAAATCGTTTCTGAATAAATGTTACTATCATAATAAATATTAACAGTACCACACCCATGGCTGATGCCAAACCAATCTTCCGGCTGGTAAATGCTGTATCCAATGTCTTCATAACGAAGGTGGAAGAACCATTTGCACCATTGGTCATAATCATTGGTATCTCGAATACACTAATTGCACCCTTTACAGCTAATATCAGATTCAGGCTGACAATCGTCTTGATGTTCGGCAGAATAATATACCGGAATTGTTGCCATCCATTGGCTCCATCCAGGCTGGCTGCCTCCAGTAATTCCGTACTCACTGACTGTATTGCACCGTTAAACATAACCATGTTCTGGCCCATATACCGCCATAAGGATACGAACACCAGGGAAATATTAACCAGTGCCACATCTCCCAGCCATAATGGCAATAC
>CAMEWU010000091.1 GCA_945946715.1 uncultured Clostridium sp.
TTTATATTTCATTTCTTCCTCCATGATAATACTGAACAAGTGCAAAAAGAAAGCTGTCAACTATGGTTTAGTGACAGCTACTTTACACATAACCTTCATTCAATTACTTATAAATATCCCGCCATTCCAAATCACCACGTTCCAGTGCTTTAATCAGAAGCTCTGCTGTTGCCAGATTCGTTGCCAGCGGTATATTATGCATATCACATAATCGAAATACATTGTTAAAATCAAATTCATGCGAATGTGCTTTGGGATTCTGAGGATCACGCAGGAAAATAAGCATATCTAAATCATTATTTTCTATCTGAGATCCCAGTTGCTGCTCTCCACCTAAATGCCCTGCCAAATACTTATACACATTTAAATTTGTAACCTCTTCAATCAATCGCCCTGTTGTTCCTGTTGCATATAACGAATGCTTACTTAATATACCACGATAAGCAATGCAAAAATTCTGCATCAGTTTCTTTTTGGTATCATGTGCGATTAGTCCAATATTCATATGCTCACCTCAATACTTTTTTTTATGAAGACCAACATTTAATACCAGACCAATTCCTCCACAACTGGATAACAACGAACTTAAACCATAACTAACAAACGGTAGCGGCAGTCCGGTATTCGGAAGTATCTGTGTTGCTACGCCGATATTAATAAATGTCTGAAAACATATGAGTGTTGCCACCCCCGTAGCAATCAACATACCTTCTGTATCTTCTGCTTTTCTTGCAATACTAATACATTGTAACACTATTAGTAGTATAATTGCAATAATAAACACACAACCAATAAACCCTAATTCTTCACCAATTACTGAAAAGATAAAATCGGTTTGCTGCTCAGATATCAAATTAGCATCTTTAACAGTTGCAACGGTATTGGATGTAAGTCCCTTTCCAGTCAACATACCGGAACCAATTGCCATTACTGAATTGGACTGTTGATAACCTGTAGTCAAAGCATAATCCTGGGGATAACGAAATGCCAGAATTCTTCCTAACTGATACTCATCCAGTAAATTCTGCCCGGGTTGCTGAATATACCAGAAAAATATACTACTTGCAGGAATCAGAATTAACAATACAATTCCAATCAGCTTATAACTCAGACCTGCTGTAAATATCATTGCAAGTAAAATTAAAAAGATATCAATTGTTGTTGATAAATCCGGCTGTTCCTTAATAACAAACAGGGGAACTGCACAAAAAACTCCAATCAGCAACAAACTTTTCCATGTATTTAGTTTTTCTTTCAATTTTGTTAAAAGAACCGCTAAACATATAATCATACAAATCTTTGTAAATTCGGAAGGTTGAAACGTCATAGAATTGCCGATACCATACCAGCGCTTTGCATTATTAACCACCTTTCCAAAGGGGATTAATCCCAAGAGCATAATTAAATTCATAATATACAAAACAATCCAGAACTTACAAAAATAGTGATAATCAATCAAAGAAACAAAAATCATAATACCAAAGCAACCAATCAGACCTATAATCTGCTTAAATGTATAAGAACTATCGGCACTATTAATTACCACCGTACCAAAGATGCAGGCAATCAGTACAAATATAACCAGTTTAAAATTGTAATCCCTTAATCGGTAGCCCTTTAACATTTTATTTCGCCTTACTTTTTCGTATTATTTGCTTTTAACTCCTTAATTGGAATATTCGCATAAATAGCCGGAACTGTACCATGTCCGCCTTCTGATTCCGTCTGTGTAATCTGGATATCCAATCCTGAAGCATCTATTTCCACATATTTTGAAATTACTTCAATGATTTCATTCTTAATCTGTTCCATAACATCTGGCGAGCAATTTGCACGATCAGAAACTAATAACAGCTTCAAGCGGTCTTTCGCATAATCTCCAGAGGTCTTTTTTCTTCCAAAAAACAACTCTTTTAATCCCATAGTATTTTGCTCCCTCCTTAGTTATTTGACTTCTTGAATATCTTTGATAATTTCTTAAAGAAACCATCACTGGACAAATCAAGATACGGTACTTCTTCACCCATTATCCGCTTACAAATATTAATATAAGCTTTTCCCGGCAAGGAATTATCTCCAACCAACGGTTCACCCTGGTTTGTAGAAACCACAATATTTTCATCATCCGGAACCGCACCAATTAAATCAATTGCAAGGATTTCAACTACATCATCAATCGACATCATATCACCACGTTTTACCATGTCCATACGAATACGATTTACAATCAAATTGATTTTTTTAATTTCGTTGGCTTCCAGTAATCCAATGATACGGTCCGCATCACGAATCGCAGAAACTTCCGGTGTTGTCACTACCAATGCTCTGTCAGCAGCGGCAATTGCATTCTTAAATCCCTGTTCAATGCCGGCAGGACAGTCCAGAAGTATGTAATCAAACTCTTCCCGCAACTCTTCCACTAATTTCTTCATCTGCTCCGGAGAAACCGATGTTTTATCTCTGGTTTGGGCAGATGGCAGCAAAAACAAATTCGGATACCGCTTGTCTTTGATTAAAGCCTGCTTGTAGCGGCAATTACCTTCCACAACATCTACAAGATTATATACAATGCGATTTTCCAGTCCCATTACTACGTCTAAGTTTCGCAGACCTATATCGGTATCAATTAATACAACCTTTTTGTCCAGCTTTGCAAGACCTGTTCCAACATTGGCAGTGGTGGTTGTTTTTCCCACTCCACCTTTTCCTGATGTAATAACGATTACTTCACTCACTGTTTCATTCCTCCACTCATGTATACTTATTATTTATATGTTTATATCATTAAGAACCGATTTACTGACTGGTTCGATATAAATATTTTCATTTTCAACAAAAGCAATCTGCGCTTCTGTGTTCTTGTTACCGAATAACTTCTTTGGTTTATCCGGAGACCTTCCAATTATATCACTGATTTGAATCTGCATTGGCGTCATGGAAAGAGCCAGAACAAATGCATTTCGATTGCCAGAGGCACCTGCAACCGCGGTACCTTTCAAACTTCCCAGAATGATAATATTTCCATTGGACATTACGGTTGCACCAGGATTCACATCACCAATCATCACCAGGCTACCAGATGACTCCAACGTTTGTCCGGACCGTAAAGTACCTTTGTAAAAAAGTCCATCACTTTTTTCCGGATAAATATAATGGGTTTCATCAGTAGCTTCTGTCCCGTTTTCTCCGGATGCCCCTTCGATAATCCGCTGAAATTGCTCTTCCGTGTCTTTTCTGTTATCAATTACATATGGAATCCGAAGCGTGGTTCTCTTCTTGATTAAATCCAGTATTCGGTCAATTTCTTCAGAACTTAATTCTCTGCCTTCAAACGTAATAGCGCATTGTGTATTACTGTTAAAATATTTACTGGAATCATCGAAACGAACGCCAATCTCTATCAATAAATCTTCAAATGGTACATCCGGGTCTAATACCAGAACAATTCCATAACGATTTCCCTTAATTAATACATGTTCCTTCATGAACTCACCTCTTCAAGTACAATCTTCATGCACAATAACAATATATACCATATCCATAAGCCTTGGCAAGTAATTTAATCAGTATGAACGCTACTACCAGAAATTGTATGATTTTCTAACAATTCCGGTTGATAATAATATGCATAAATCAAACTTGCAAGCTCCTCTGCATTACCGGAAGAATGCCCAAATGGTATAACTGTTGTAACCGTAATTTCCGGCTGACTATATGGTGCAAATGATACAAATAATGCGTGGCAGGCACGGGTCAAATCTTCCTGTGCAGTACCGGTTTTACCCGCTACCTCTGTATCCATCTGGTTTAACAGACTGGTTTCGGATGTATTATCAGTAATAACCCGACGCATGCCGGAATAAATGGAATTCCATAATCCATTTGAAATTTCCGGATGGGAAACAACCTCTTGTTTCGGTGTATATACGCTATTTCCCTCATAATCCTTGACATCGTTAACGATTGATAAATCATAACATTCCCCTCGATTGGCAATGGTATTCACATATCTGGCCAACTGTATCGGTGTATAGCTGTTGGTACCCTGACCAATAGCAGAACGGGGTGCACTTTCATTAGATACGATTGGTTCTGCTTCCGGCAATTCAATACCGGATTTACGGTCCAGTCCAAATACTGTAGTATATTTTGCCAGTCGCTCCAAGCCCTGTTTCTCGCTAAAATCGCCATTTGAATCGAGACCCAATCGATAACCTACCTCATAATAAAAGTAGTTACATGACACTTCCAGTGCTGTAGGAATATCAATGGTTCCATGGGTCGCTGCCGGATAGATCCAACATTTTGGACTAGGTGTGACCGACTCAAAGATACCTTTCGTCTGTATCGTTTCATCCAGTCCTAATACCCCTTCCTGTACCCCGGCTACTGTGGATAACATTTTATATGTGGAACCGGGTGCGGTGCGTTGCTGAGTTGCACGGTTAAACATAGGACTGGTAATATCAGAATTCAATTGCATATAATACTGGGCATCAATGGTATTCGTCAACCGGTTATTGTCATAACTCGGATAACTAACCAATGCCAATACTTTTCCGGTCTTCACATCTGTCACCACAACCGATCCTGAACATGGGTCCAGTGCCAACTGTGCCGGCGTGATTTCAATATTTTGAATTTTCTTATACATAAAGGCATAGGCACTCATTTGACTGGATTGCAGGGATGCATAATCCGGATCATCCATACTGAGTACTCCCTGATCATATAGCATCAAGCACACCTGTCTTCCGGTGACTCCTCCTGATTGTATCATATATTTTATAATCAGTTTGTCGAAATTGTTATCCTTCTGTAATTCATTTATAATACTATTCACTAATGCATTATAGATTTCTTCCGAATCATAGTAGTCACTATTCAATTCGAAATTAGAAATATTAATTGCATTTATATTAATTGCATATCGAAGATACTCGCCTAGTCCGATAGTCTGATTGGTATTAAACGCTACAAAGGTTTCATCATTATCCGGAATCACTGTCGCATCCAGAACTTCCTGTTTCAAAAGCATTTTATAAATATAGTTCATATATTCCTGATCTGCTTCTGATAAATCTTTCATTGGCGTATCCCCATACAGCAGCTTCGTCTCAATGGATGATAAAACATTTGCCTGATTGTTTTCAAAGGAATTCAGAAAACTACGTTCATTATCACTTGCCTCTTCTGAACGTACATGTTCCATAGTCAATGTATTATTATTGAATAATGCAAAATACACATCATTAATTGGAATCAGAATACTTTTTTCCGTTCCTTTGCTATTTCCTTCTGATAAATGGGCCAATAGAATACCAGCCAGTTCTTTTTCTAACGCATCATAGCAATACTTTTGTAAGTCACTATCAATGGATAAATAGACATCCTTACCTGCAACAGCATCACTACTGTCAATGACTTCCAGAACCCGTCCCATGTTATCTACAAACAGATGCTGAGTACCGTTTTCTCCTCGCAAATACTCCTCCATGACACTTTCCATTCCCATTTTTCCTACCACATCAGTAGAAACGTACTGCTGTTCTTCCGGGAGCTCTGCATTATACTCAGCCAGTTCGTCCGATGAAATATTCCCGATATAACCTATAATATTCGCAAAGTATTTAGAATCAGAATAAACCCTGGTAGAATCAACCTGAACATCCATTCCAAGCAAAATATCTTTATTCTCTGTAATCTGTGCCACACTGGCATCGGAAACATTCAGTGCAATCTTAACCGTTACATACTGCTGAAACCGGTTTAACCATAATGTATACCGTACTGCCATGATTTTTAATGCATCTTCCTTGGTATATTCATCTGAAATATCAAAATTTCTATTTTTCTTTGCATCGTGATTATTTTTTAAGTAATTAAAAATCTCTTCTGCTGTTGCATTTGCATGTTCTTTCAAATCCTCTTCCTTGGAAACACCATATACTTCCATTCGAAACCTTGTCAAAGCACTTCCGTCTACTGTAAACTGAAAATCACCATTACTATCCAATGTAATTGGAAATTCATTATACAGAACAGAATCTCCATTCCCCTCTAGTATTTGAATGGTTTCATAAACAATTTGATTCTTTAATTCACTTTCTGTCATGTTCAGTTCATTTGCTTTTGAGCTAAGTAACGGACTATTGCCAAAGGTAACCGAATATGAAATCTCATTATATGCCAATGCTTTTCCATTGGTGTCATAGATATTTCCTCTGGAAGCCGGTACTGTTACAGTCCGTTCCTGCTTATAAGTAAAATTATTCAAATATTCCTGTCCGTCAACAATCTGCAATACAAACAAACGATATATCAGAATACCAAATAATACCAAAAATACAATGGTCAACGGAAACAGCCGATGACTCATATATTCTTTCAAAAAATCTCTGATTGCTTCAAATAATTCCTTAACCATCAGCCCTCACTCCCCTCTTCCTTTTGTTTTAACCAACGGTTAATTTTAACAAGTGGTTTATAAAGGATTAGTGTCATAATCATGGTGTATATCATTTCCGGTATAATCACATGCAGAAAATAAAATCCAATATCCAACCGATTGCGCAACAAGTACGCAACAATATAAATGATTATATTGTACACAAAATCATTGGCACCTACCATTAACATTGGAAGCAAAATATCTTCCATATAATATACACGATGGAAAAAGCCATTGATATATCCAAGATACATATAGAGCAATGCATAGGGACCAATAATAGTCCCATAGAAAATATCCAATAACAGACCTGAGAAGAATCCTACCAGCATTCCTTCCTTGCGTCCACGCATCATGCCGAAAGACATGGTTGGTATCAAAAGAAGATTTGGCACAATACCTGCCAAATCAAGATAACGGAAAAATGCAGTTTGTAACAAAAAACAAATTAAAATAATCAATAACTGAATTGCAAATCTACGCATCGTTTCACTCTTCTTCTTCCATCGTTTGCTTCAATTCCAAAACTACCAGAACCGTTTGAATATGGTCAAAATCTACAGCCGGAGTCAAATCTGCTGACATTGTAAGATTATTAGAATCTAACGTCAGATTTGAAACATATCCAATGGTGATACCAGGCAGAAATTTATCACTAACATTCGAAGTAACCAGTTCATCCCCCTCATAAACTTCTGCATCTTTATCAATATTTTCTACCCTGATATAACCTTCATCCATGTACTTTTCATCCCCCATTACATTACACAGAGAAGAATCCGTTAAAAACATGGCACTAACATTACTATTATCGTCTATAATAGAACGTACTTTTGCATAATTTGGTCCTGCTTCTGTTACAATACCTACCAGACCATTCCCGGCCATTACATTACATCCCTTCTGAATTCCGGCATTTGTTCCTTTATCAATAATGAATGTATCAAACCAGTTTCCGGCATCCTTTGAAATTACATTGGCAGCAACCTTTTCATAATTTGGAAATCTGGAATCCAACTCATATAATTCCCGCAAGTCATTTAATTCATCTGTATCTGACAGCTGAATTCTGTTCTCTGTCTGATATGCTTCTAACTGCTCTCTCAACTGCTGGTTTTCTGCTTGCAGATTCCGGATATCAGAAATCATATCCAGTTTGTCACCAACCCATTCACCAACTACATTTATGCCTTTCTGCATAGGAGTAATGGTCACACCTGTAATATACCGTAAGGGTGTCAAAACATCTTCAAATGCAAAAGAAACACCTATCAGAATCAAACAGATGATTGTCAACATCAACAATATATATTTAGGTGGTATTTTATTTTTATTATTAAATTTCATAACATACTTCTTTCTAAAATCTATCAATTACAACAGACCATGCTCAGCAAAGCTAAAATATCTGTGATTTCCAATAATAATATGATCCAGCAATGGAATCTGCAACAACCTTCCTGCCTGTTTTAAATCTCTGGTAATTCGCAAGTCTTCTTGACTTGGTTCCGGATTTCCGGATGGATGATTATGAAGAACCACTAAATGCACTGCACTGCACCGAAACGCTTCAAGAAAAATCTCCCTTGCAGAAATTAAAGAAGCATTCACCGTTCCCTTGGTTATCAAAGACCTTTTTAACAGCTTGCACTTTTGATCAAAATACATGGCATATACACATTCCTGCGTTTCAAATCGCAATTCTTCCATAACATACTGTGCAATTATTTGAGGTTTTGTCAGCTGTACCATATCTTCCGGTACTGTTCGGGCAATTCTCTTTGCCAACTCAACAACTGCCTGTAGTTGAATTGCCTTCACTCTTCCAATGCCGGAAATCTCCATAAACTGTTCCCGGCTCAGATAACACAGACCCATCAGATTCTTGTGATTTTCTTCTTTGGTCAATACCTGTCGTGCCAACTGTAAAGCACTAACTCCATTTGTACCTGTCCGTAAAATCACGGCTAATAGCTCTGCATCGCTCAATGCCTCCGGTCCAAATTGTTCACACCGTTCATATGGACGTTCTGAAACCGGAAGAGATTTCATTTGTTCCTGCATACTTGTCCTTTCTTCGCTCCTATCGGACAAGACTCCTAACACTATTACAAAAGACGATAAATAATAATTCCTATGATAACACCTATAATTCCACCAATGGAGATTTTAATTGTCAATCCAAAGGTTAAAACAATAATACCCAAATCCAAAACAACCGGATTAGACAAGCCAAAAGATTGACCAAAATTCAGCCAACTCAAAAAAGCTATATCCTTCGTCAGCCAGCCAATAAAGCCTCCGATTACTATGCCGGCTAAAATCATCAAAAATAGTGCCCAATTATTCTTTCCTAAGTTTCCACTTGCCATTTGTAAAACCTCCCTATCCAAACAACTTTACCATATTTTTATGCCCTTTTCAACCATTCGCTGTAAGGATTTCATGATACCAAATTTTGCATGTGGATAGGTTAATCCACCTTGAAAATATACGGCATATGGAGGCTTCATCGGACCGTCAGCAGACAATTCAATGGAAGCTCCTGATACAAAGGCGCCTGCCGCCATAATTACATCACTGTCATAGCCCGGCATTGCCCAAGGAGTTGGTGTCACATAGCTGTCCACCGGTGCCGCAGCCTGAATACCTTCACAAAAAGCAACCAGCATTTCAGGCTCCCCGAATTCAATTGCCTGTATGATGTCATACCGTTCTTCT
>CAMEWU010000092.1 GCA_945946715.1 uncultured Clostridium sp.
TTCATTCATTAGAATTAAAAAATTATCGAAATTATGAATATTTGAATATGAATTTTGATTCCGGTACTACGATTCTTTACGGGGACAATGCACAAGGAAAAACAAATGTGCTGGAAGCGATTTATTTATCCGCAACAACAAAGTCTCATAGAGGAAGTAAAGATAAAGATATTATCCGGTTTGAGGAAGAAGAATCTCATATCCGAACGCAGATAATAAAATCAGATGTTATGCATCGTATTGATATGCATTTGCGAAAGAATAAAACAAAGGGAATTGCGATTGATGGAGTACCCATTCGAAAGAGTGGTGAACTCTTTGGTGTAGCAAATGTTATATTTTTTTCACCGGAGGATTTAAGTATCATAAAAAACGGACCGGCAGAACGCAGAAGATTTTTGGATTTGGAGTTATGTCAGTTAAATAAATTATATTTATACCATTATACAAATTATAATAAAGTGTTGAATCAGAGAAATAATCTGTTAAAGCAAATATATTTTCAACCGAAATTAATAGAAACTCTGGATGTATGGAATCAGCAGCTTGTACAATACGGCACAGAAATTATCCATGCAAGAAAGGAATTTATTCATCAATTAAATGAAATTCTAAGAGATATTCATGGTAAATTAACTGGTGGTAAAGAATTATTACAGATTCAATATGAAGAGAGTGTTAAGGAAGAAGAATATGAGATATTACTAAAGCAAAAGCAGGAAACGGATTTAAAGTATCAGTCTACCCAGTATGGACCACATAGAGATGATATGAGTTTCTATATTAATGATATTGAAGTAAGAAGGTTCGGTTCCCAAGGACAACAAAGAACAGCAGCATTATCCTTAAAACTGGCGGAAATTGAAATCGTAAAACAATTAATTCATGATACACCGATTTTATTATTGGATGATGTTATGTCAGAACTGGACGAGAATCGAAGAGATTATTTATTGCATTCTATTCATGATATCCAAACAATTATTACTTGTACAGGATATGATGATTTTATAAAAGAAAGAATGAAAATTAACCGGGTATATAAGGTAGTAAAAGGACATGTATATCCGGAAGGCAGTTTAGCAGATTTGTGAGAGGAAATCAGATAAAAGTCTGGTTACATAGAAGTAGGAGGATTAGAAATGGCAAACGAATACGGAGCTGAACAGATTCAAATTCTGGAAGGATTGGAAGCCGTTCGGAAACGACCGGGTATGTATATTGGTAGCACATCTGAACGAGGACTGCACCATTTAGTCTACGAAATAGTAGATAATGCAGTGGATGAAGCACTTGCCGGCTTCTGCACAGTGATTGATGTTACAATTAATGAAGATAATTCTATTACCGTAGTAGATAACGGACGTGGAATTCCGGTTGGAATCCATGCAAAAGCAGGAATTCCTGCAGTTGAAGTTGTATTTACGATACTTCATGCCGGTGGTAAATTTGGTGGTGGAGGATACAAAGTATCCGGTGGACTTCATGGCGTAGGTGCATCTGTTGTAAATGCATTGTCAGAATGGTTGGAAGTAGAAATCAGCCGGGATGGTAAAGTATATAGACAACGGTATGAACGTGGTAAAGTTATTTATAAATTAAAAGAGGTTGGAAAATCAGATCATACGGGAACCAAGGTTACATTTAAACCGGATGCAGAGATTTTTGATACTACAGTTTATAATTTTGAAACACTTAAAGTTCGATTACGGGAAACAGCTTTTCTAACTAAGGCTTTAAAAATCAATCTTACAGATAAGCGGGTAGATCCGATTCTGGAACGTACCTTTCATTATGAAGGTGGTATTAAGGAATTTGTAGAATATATCAATCGTCATAAGGATCCTTTATACAATAAGGTTATTTACTGCGAAGGACAAAAAGACGGTATTTTGGTAGAAGTTGCATTGCAACATAATGATTCTTTTAATGAATCTACTTATAGCTTTGTAAATAACATTAATACGCCGGAAGGTGGTATGCACTTGACCGGATTCCGTAGTGCCATTACGAAAGTATTTAATGATTATGCAAGAAACAATAAGCTGTTAAAAGAAAAAGAGGATAACTTATCCGGCGATGATTTGCGGGAAGGTTTAACTGCCATCATCAGTATTAAAATTGAAGATCCACAGTTTGAAGGTCAGACAAAGCAGAAGCTTGGTAACTCAGAAGCAAGAACAGCTGTAGAAAGCATTGTAACGGAACAAATGACTTATTTCTTGGAGCAGAATCCGGCAATCGCTAAAATTATTATTAATAAAGCAGTATTAGCACAGCGGGCAAGAATTGCAGCCAGAAAAGCAAGAGATGTTGCCAGAAAGAGTAATCTTGCAGATAATATGGCGCTTCCGGGAAAACTGGCAGATTGTTCCGACAAGAACCCGGAGAATTGTGAAATCTACATCGTAGAGGGTGATTCCGCCGGTGGTTCTGCTAAGACTGCCAGAAACAGAGCAAATCAGGCAATTCTTCCTCTGCGTGGTAAGATTTTGAATGTTGAAAAAGCAAGAATTGATAAGATTTTGGTAAATGAAGAAATCAAAGCCATGATTACTGCATTTGGTACCGGTATTCATGACAATTTTGATATTTCCAAATTACGGTATGGTAAAATTATTATCATGACTGATGCGGACGTTGATGGTGCGCATATTGCAACATTGTTGCTGACCTTTTTCTATCGGTTTATGCCGGAATTGATTCGTCAGGGACATGTATATCTGGCACAACCGCCACTTTATAAATTAGAGAAGAACCGTAAAGTATGGTATGCTTACAGTGATGAGGAATTAGATGGAATTCTTAAAGAAGTAGGACGGGATACCAATAATAAGATTCAGCGGTATAAAGGTCTTGGAGAAATGGATCCGGAACAGTTATGGGAAACCACTATGGATCCGGAACACAGAATATTATTGCGTGTAGCCATTGATGAAGAAAATGAATCTGAAATAGATTTAACTTTTAATACCTTAATGGGTGATAAGGTTGAACCACGTAGGGAATTCATTGAAGCTAATGCAAAATTCGTTAAGAATCTGGATATTTAAGGAATGGAGGAACAGACATGGACGACAGTACAATCTTTGATAACGTACAGGAAATAGACTTGAAAAAAACCATGGAACGTAATTACATTGATTATGCAATGAGTGTAATTGCAGCCAGAGCCTTACCGGATGTACGAGACGGATTAAAGCCGGTACAGAGAAGAATTCTATATTCTATGATTGAATTAAATAACGGTCCGGATAAACCACATCGTAAATGTGCCCGTATCGTTGGTGATACCATGGGTAAATACCATCCACATGGTGATAGTTCTATTTACGAAGCTTTGGTTAAGCTGGCACAGGAATGGAATACCCGTTATATGCTGGTAGACGGTCATGGTAACTTCGGTTCTGTAGACGGTGACAGCGCAGCGGCAATGCGTTATACGGAAGCAAGACTTTCTAAGATATCTATGGAAATGCTGGCAGATATCAATAAGGATACCGTTGATTTTGTGCCAAACTTTGATGAAACAGAAAAGGAACCGACGGTACTTCCAAGCCGATATCCAAATCTTCTGGTAAATGGTACTTCCGGTATTGCGGTTGGTATGGCAACCAATATTCCTCCTCATAATCTTCGGGAAACCATTGATGCGGTAGTTAAAATCATTGATAATCGGATTCTGGAAGACAGAGAAACCGATATTGAGGAAATATTACAAGTAGTAAAGGGACCGGATTTTCCAACAGGAGCGCAGATTCTGGGTACCAGTGAGATAGAAGAAGCATATCGTACCGGACGAGGAAAGATTAAGGTTCGTGCTATTTCGAATATCGAGCCTATGTCCAATGGGAAACAGAGAATCGTTATAACAGAATTGCCATATATGGTAAATAAAGCAAGGTTGATTCAAAAGATAGCGGAACTGGTTAAGGATAAGAAGATTGAAGGTATTACAGATCTTCGAGATGAATCCTCCAGAGAAGGTATGAGAATTGTTATTGAATTACGAAAAGATGCAAATGCCAATATCGTACTAAAGAAATTATATAAGCATACACAGTTACAGGATACCTTTGGCGTTATTATGCTGGCTTTGGTAAACAATGAACCAAAGATTCTGAACCTGTTGGAAATGTTGACATATTACTTAAAGCATCAGGAAGATGTAGTTACCAGAAGAACCAAGTATGAGTTAAATAAAGCAGAAGAACGGGCTCATATTTTACAGGGCTTATTAATCGCTTTGGATAACATCGAGCGTGTCATTCAGATTATTCGTGGTTCAAAAAATGTAGCTGAAGCCAAAGAAAAGTTAATGGAAGAATTCGGTTTATCCGATGCACAGGCACAGGCCATTGTAGATATGCGTCTGCGTGCATTAACCGGTTTGGAACGGGATAAGATTGAAGCCGAATACCGGGAACTGATTGAACGGATTGCAGAATTAAAGGCGATTCTGGCAGATGAGAAGAAGCTGTTAGGAGTTATTAAAGAAGAATTATTAATCATTTCTACCAAATATGGGGATGACAGAAGAACAGCTATTGGACCGGATGAAGATGAAATTACAGATGAAGAACTGATTAAGCGAGAAAATACAGTCATTGCCATGACTAAATTAGGTTATATCAAACGTATGACTGTTGATAACTTCCGTTCACAGAACCGTGGTGGTAAAGGCATTAAGGGTATGCAGACCATAGAGGATGATTTTATTGAAGAGTTGATTATGACAACAACCCATCATTTCATTATGTTCTTTACCAATTTAGGACGGGTATACCGCTTAAAAGCATATGAGATTCCGGAATCTGGAAGAACTGCCAGAGGTACTGCAATCGTAAATCTGTTACAGATGTTACCGGAAGAAAAGATTACAGCAGTCATTCCAATTCGGGAATTCAAGCCAGGCAGATATTTATTCATGGCTACGAAAAAGGGTATGGTGAAAAAGACACCGATTACGGATTTCCAAAATATTCGTAAGAATGGTCTGGCGGCAATTACCCTTCGCGATGAGGATGAATTAATAGAAGTAAAATCAACCAATAACAAGAAAGAAATTCTCTTGGTTTCAAAACTGGGTATGTGTATCCGGTTCCAGGAAACCGATGCCAGAAGTACCGGACGAACCTCTATGGGTGTTAAGGGTATGAATCTTGGTGCTGGCGACGAGGTTATAGGAATGCAGATGGATACCCAGGGAGATGATTTGTTAATCGTATCAGAAAATGGTATGGGTAAGCGTACTTCCATGGATGAATTCACACCACAAAACCGTGGCGGTAAGGGTGTGAAGTGTTATAAGATTAATGAAAAGACCGGTAATGTAGTCGGTGTGAAGGCTGTAAATGAGAATAATGAGATTATGCTGATTTCTACAGAAGGAATCGTAATTCGTCTACAGTGTAAAGATATTTCACAATTAAGCCGTGTAACATCCGGAGTAAAGCTGATTAATCTGGATACGGAAAACAATATTAAGGTTGCAAGTGTGGCAAAGGTTCGGGATAGTGATCCGGAAGAAGATATAAAGAAACTGGAATCCCAGATGGAAGAAGAACAAGATGTGGGAACCGTCGAAGAAGTATTAGATGACGAGAACACAGATTCAACTGACATTACTGAGTCATAAAAGCAACTGAAATGAAACCAAAGGGGAGACGTTTACAGCGTTTCCCCTTTTTACATTATGTTTAATTGTCGTTTTATTAAAAAAAACATTGAAATATTGTGAATTAAATCAATTGTGGTAGATTACCTCACATGTTATAATATATCCTGAGTTAGGATTGAAAAATGGAGAGTAATAAATAGACATAATGTAAAATAAGGGGGAGCCAGATGGATTTTAAGGATTTCATGAATTTATCAGTTAAGGCAGATACACTCAGTGGAATCATGCTTTATGTACTTACCGGAATCGGTGCACTTTTATTGATTCTTTTTATCGTTTGGTTATTGTTTAAGCTTTCCAATTTTATAAAGAATCGGAAAGGAAATAAGTTTCTGAAAAAAGAGCCATCAGATGAAGAACAATTATTCGGAGAATAGTGAAGGAGTATAGACCTCAGATGAGAACCATACATACAGATACAATTATTGAAAACATAAAAGAAATGTGTATCGAAGCAAATCTGCATTTATCATCAGATATGGAAACAGTAATCCATCAGGCAAGAGAGAATGAAGACAGTACAATTGGAAAGCAGATTCTTGGACAGCTTTGTGAAAATATGGAAATTGCCGGAGCAGATGAAATTCCAATCTGTCAGGATACGGGAATGGCAATTGTATTTGTAAAACTGGGACAAGATGTACATATTGAAGGAATAAACCTGACAGATGCAATTAATGAAGGCGTTCGTCAAGGTTATACAGAAGGATATTTACGGAAATCTGTTGTAAAGGATCCATTAATTCGTGAGAATACGAAGGATAATACACCTGCAATTATTCATTATGATATTGTGCCGGGAGAACAGTTAGAATTATTAATTGCACCAAAGGGATTTGGCAGTGAAAATATGAGTCGGGTATTTATGTTAAAACCGGCAGACGGAGTGGAAGGAGTAAAAGCTTCTGTTATTCAAGCGGTGAAGGATGCAGGTCCAAATGCATGTCCTCCAATGGTAGTGGGTGTAGGTTTAGGTGGTGATTTTGAAAAATCAGCAATATTAGCAAAAACTGCATTAACCAGGAATATTAATGAAGGTTCTCCACTACCACATATTCGAAAAATAGAAGAGGAATTGTTAGAAGAAATTAATCAGTTAGGTATCGGACCAGGCGGTTTGGGTGGAAAAACAACTGCATTGGCAGTAAATATTGAAACTTATCCAACACATATTGCAGGTATGCCATTGGCAGTCAATATATGTTGCCATGTGAACCGACATGCAAAACGGATAATATAGAAGTAACAGATATTTGAAATATGTTAAATGAAAGATAAAGTATAAAAGAAACAGGGAAAAAACATGGAGAAACATATTCAGGCACCAATTTCAAAAGCGACGGTTAAATCACTTCAGGCAGGAGACTATGTATATATAACAGGTACCATTTATACTGCCAGAGATGCAGCACATAAAAGAATGTACGAAGGAATGCTGGAAGGAAAAGAACCACCATTTGATTTGAAAGATAATATTATTTATTATCTGGGACCAACACCTGCAAGAGAAGGTCAGGTTATCGGTTCTGCCGGACCAACTACCAGTTCCAGAATGGATAAATACGCACCTCTTTTAATGGAACATGGTTTGTCCGGAATGATTGGAAAAGGAAAACGTTCTCCGGCAGTGTTAGAGGCAATGCAGAAACAGACCTGTGTTTATTTTGCAGCAGTAGGTGGAGCAGGTGCACTACTTTCTAAATGCATAAAAAAGGCTGAAGTAATTGCCTATGAGGATTTAGGAACTGAGGCCATTCGGAAGCTGGAAGTAGAGAATCTTCCTGTAATAGTAGTGGCAGATGCTGCCGGTAATAATATGTATGAAACAGCAGTGAAAGAATATAGGAAAGCTCACGGTTTGGAGTAATATGGGGCAAATAGAAAGGAGGTAGTTACAAGTGAATGCAGAAAAATGGGGAGCAAGCGGTCTTTATCAGGCAATGTGCAAAAGTGTTGACGGGTATGTAGTCATTTGTAATTGCCAAAAAAGCGGATACGAAGTAACGCTGCCTGCAGACTTTATAGAAGAATTTAATATGCCACAAGGATATAAAACACAGTATTTTAATGTATGGAAAATGAAGATACATCCGGAAGATCAGGAGCGGTATATTAGTAGTTTAAAATGGGTGTTTGAAAATAAAACACAACAATTTGCATTGCAATACCGTGCAATGAATCGAAATGAAGAGTGGGTATGGTTGGAAAGCCGAGCATACTTAAGTTATGATGAAGAGCAGAATCCGGATATGTTTGCAGGTGTTATTCGGAATCTGGGAAGACAAAACCAATTAGATCATATCACCGGATTATTAAACAAATATGCCTTTCGAGAAACGGCAAAGCAAAAGATTAAGGACGGAATTCCATTTGGTGTATTATTACTGAATATAGATGATTTCCATCATATTAATGAATTGTATGACCAGACCTTTGGCGATAATGTGTTGCGGGCATTAGGTACCTATATACAAAGCAGAGTGAATGGGAATGCATCTGTATACCGTTTAGACGGAGACGAATTTGGTGTATTGATTATGAATCCGCAGGAGAATGAGGCAGAGCAGTTATATGAACGGGTGTCTAATCACTACCAGACTCAGAAGGAATTGCAGGGAAAACGGTATTATTGTACATTTTCTGCAACCTATCATGAATATGAGGAAGGAACTTCCTATGAAGACTTTGTAAAAGCCTTAAAAGTAGGAATTAATGTAGTAAAACGACAGGGCAAGAACCGTTTGATAATGTTTAAACCGGAATTTCTCCGATATAAAGAACGGGAATTAGAGCTGATTGAATTATTGCGGAATTCCATTGAACATAATTTTGATGGATTTGAGTTAAATTTCCAGCCACAAGTTTATGCAGATACCAAAACTCTAAAGGGAGCAGAAGCACTATTACGGTGGCATTGTGAAAAGTATGGAAAGGTATCTCCGGTTGAATTTGTTCCGTTACTGGAAAAGACAGATATGATACAAACCGTTGGAAAGTGGGTATTTCAGCAGGCTGTAGAAATGTGCAGACGTTGGGTTTATCTGTATCCCCAGTTTAGTATGAGTATTAATGTATCGTATCTCCAATTATTTGATCCTTCTTTTGTAGATTTTATGCAAAAATGCGTTGAAGAAGCCGGAATCAGTTATCAGAATATTATTGTTGAAATTACAGAAAGCAAGTTCATCTCAGATAAAGAATTATTAAAGCGTGTATTTGATTCTGTAAGAGCCCTGGGGATGAAAATTGCTATGGATGATTTTGGAACCGGTTATTCCTCCCTGGGATTACTAAAAGAAGCGCCGGCCGATATTGTTAAAATCGATAAGATATTTGTTCGTAATATCAAAGAAAACAGTTTTGATTCTTCCTTTATTCGGGTTGTAGTTGAGCTGTGTCACAAAGTAGGTATTAAGGTATGCCTGGAAGGTGTAGAAGAGGATGAGGAAATGAATGTAGTTTCTGAAATGGATTTGG
>CAMEWU010000093.1 GCA_945946715.1 uncultured Clostridium sp.
CGATGTTCGAAAAGCCGGTTCCGGCTTTGATTTACCCATTGCTATTGCAACTTTAATTTCTATTGGTATTATCCCTCGTGAAAATGTAGATGATATGGTAATTTTAGGAGAATTGGGGCTGGATGGAAGGATTTTGCCGGTCAATGGAGTGCTGCCAATTGCTGATTGTGCGGCAAAAGCAGGATATCGCTATATCATTGTGCCGGAAGAAAATAAGCAGGAGGCCGCTCTGGTAGAGAAAATAGCTGTAATTGGAGCAGATCACTTAGAAGGATTAGTGGAACAACTCCACAACAAAGAGAATTTTGAAGGAGCAGTTTATGTTCCGGAGAAGGAGGGATTCATAGAGGATTGGCATCCATCATTTGATTTTCGGGATTTAAAGGGACAACCGGTGGTGAGACGTACTATGGAAATTGCTGTATCCGGTATGCATAATTTATTAATGACAGGGCCCCCGGGGGCTGGTAAAACACTGGCTGCAAAATGTATCACTGGCATTTTGCCGGATTTAACATTCGAGGAACAGACGGAATTGACAAAAATATATAGTGTGAAGGGGTTATTGTCAAAACAGAATCAAATGCTGAGAAAACCACCATTTCGGGCACCGCATCATACCATTACTGCCAGTGCATTAATTGGAGGTGGCTGTATACCCAAACCGGGAGAAATCAGTCTTGCCCACAATGGAGTTTTATTTCTGGATGAACTGCCGGAGTTTTCGAGAAACGTTATTGAAGTGCTGAGACAGCCGTTGGAAGAAGAAGTAGTACGGATTAGCAGATTAAATCAGAATTTTGAATTTCCAGCGAAAATTATGCTGGTTGCTGCCAGAAATCCATGCCCCTGTGGCTGTTATCCTGATCGGAACCGATGCCATTGTACCGATAGCCAGATACTGAGTTATCAGGGGAAAATCAGCAGGGCGATAATGGACCGTATTGATTTGCATGTGAATGTACAACCGGTTTCTTATGAAGAAATGGTGGGCAATCGAAAGTGGGAAAGCTCAGAAACCATTCGAAAGCGGATAAAAATGGTTCACAGCATTCAGCAAAAACGATATGAGAACAAGAAGATACGATTTAATTCCCAATTAGATGTGGAAAGTATTCAGGAAGTATGCCGGTTATCAGGAAGGGAGCAGAAGTTTATTCAGACACTTTACGAAAAGCATTCCTTAAGCGGCAGAGCCTATCACAGATTACTGAAGCTGGCACGAACCATTGCGGATATGGAAGGAGAAGAAGATATCCGTCTGCCACATCTAATGGAAGCCGCTTCTTACAGGTTTCCGGATTGGGATAGTTCGGTTCGGTTGGGAGGTGTCGGAGATGGAAAGTAATTTCTATGCATTTTGGCTTAGTTGTTTTACTCGGATACCATTACCGAAATTATGGAAGTGTATTCAGGATGTAGGGGGACCGGAACAGTTTTATAAGTCAAAAGAATCTGAATGGAAGGAATTTACCCAGGCAGAATGTGATTATATTCATCATATGAAACAACGGAAGGATATACTAAAACAATGGAGAGAGCTGCAAGAAAAGAATTATCGTTTTGTTTCTTATTATAATAATGAATATCCGGAAAAATTGAAGGAACTAACAGATGCCCCTTTTGGTATATTCTATGAAGGAAGGGAAGACTGGGCAGAGCTGATATCGAAATCACCGATGGTGGCTATGGTAGGAGCAAGAGCCTGTACCCAGTTTGGTTCGCAGTTTGCATATGGTATGGCACAAGAACTTGGAAGACATGGCGTGGTTATTGTAAGCGGATTGGCAACCGGAATTGATGGTGCCGGTCACCGTGGATGTCTGGATGGTGGCGGATTTACATTGGGGGTTCTCGGTTCTGGGATTGATCAGATTTACCCAAAGGAGCATTATGGTTTATTTATGGAAATGAAGAAACGAGGTGGAATTTTATCGGAATATCCGCCGGGAACAAAACCATTATCCCTGCTATTTCCAAGGAGAAATCGCATCATCAGTGCACTGGCAGATTTCGTATTAGTAATAGAAGCCAGAGAAAAAAGTGGTTCGCTTATTACAGTGGATTTTGCACTGGAACAGGGAAAGGATGTTGGAGCAGTTCCCGGACGACCTTGTGACACAGTAAGCAGTGGCTGTAACCGGCTGCTACAGCAGGGAGCCAAATGTATTCTATCTCCAGAGGATGTATTAGAAGAATTGTCAGAACGATTTTATATAAAAAATCCGGAGAAGAATGTGCCATTGGTGAAAACGGATTTAGGTCTTGCACCGAAAGAAAAAATGGTGTATAGTTGTCTGCGTTTAGAACCCAAATTTATAGATGAGATATTATGTCAATTGGAACTTCCCATTTGGGAAGGAATACAAATATTGACAGAATTAGAATTGAAAGGTGTCATCCGACAGGAACCACATCAGTATTATTATAGAATTATGTAAGATGGCAGCCTGCGAAATATATTATTTGGTGGATGTAGAAGGGAGTTCGTAAGAAAGATGGCGAAGAATTTAGTAATTGTAGAGTCACCGGCAAAAGCAAAGACGATTCAAAAATTTTTAGGAAATAATTATGAAGTAATTGCATCCAACGGACATGTGCGTGATTTGCCAAAAAGTCAAATGGGAGTGGATATTGAACATGATTATGAACCGAAATACATTACGATTCGTGGAAAGGGTGATATTCTTGCGAAACTTCGGAAAGAAGTAAAGAAAGCAGACCATGTATTTCTTGCAACTGACCCGGACCGGGAAGGAGAAGCGATTTCCTGGCATTTATCACAGGCATTGAAGCTGGAACCGGGAAGTTATAAGCGAATCACCTTTAATGAAATTACGAAACAGGCAGTAAAAGCGTCATTAAAAGAGGCAAGAGAAATTGATATGAATCTGGTTGATGCACAGCAGGCACGGCGTGTGTTGGACCGTATGGTAGGTTATCAGATTAGTCCGATTCTTTGGGCAAAGATAAAGAGAGGGTTGAGTGCAGGACGAGTACAATCTGTAGCATTACGACTGATTTGTGACCGCGAAAATGAAATAAATGCCTTTATTCCGGAAGAATACTGGACATTGGATGTGATATTAAAAGCCAAAGGCAGTAACAGGGAGATTTCTGCAAAATATGCAGGGGAAGTGACTTCTAAGGAACAGTTACAAGGCGTTATGAAAAAATTAAAAGGCTCCGGTTTTCAGGTGAAAGAAGTAAAAGAAGGTATCCGGTTGGTGAAATCACCAAATCCGTTCACTACCAGTACGCTTCAGCAGGAAGCATCCAAAAAAATGAATTTTTCTACGCAGAAAACCATGCGACTGGCACAGCAGTTATATGAAGGTGTTGATATTAAAGGAAAAGGAACCGTAGGTCTGATTACTTATTTGAGAACAGATTCTATTCGAATTTCAGAAGAGGCACAGACAGCGGCACGGTCTTTTATTGAAACACATTATGGAGCAGATTATATAGGTGGTGAAAAAGCAGAATCCGGCAAAGGCAAACGAATTCAAGATGCACATGAAGCAATTCGACCTACGGATTTATCCCTTTCACCAGTGATGGTAAAAGAAAGCCTGCCAAGAGATTTATTCCGATTATATCAATTGATTTATAACCGTTTTTTGGCAAGTCAAATGCAAAATGCCAAATACCGGACTACATCATTGAAAATAGAAGCAGATGGCGAGAAATTCACAGCATCGGCGTCCAAGTTGGATTTTGATGGCTTTTTATCCGTTTATAAAGCAGAGGAAGAGCAGGTATCAACGCTTCCGATAGAAGGAATTCAAAAAGGAACGGAATTGGTATTCCAACGATTTGAAGACAAACAGCATTTTACACAGCCACCGGCTCATTATACGGAGGCACTTTTGGTAAAAACATTAGAGGAATTAGGGATTGGACGTCCAAGTACCTATGCACCGACCATTACTACTATCATGAATCGTCATTATATTGTGAAAGAACAGAAGAATCTGTATGTGACTGAGCTTGGTGAAGCAGTGAATCAGATGATGATAAAAGCATTTCCGGTTATAGTGGATGTAGAATTTACTGCCAATATGGAATCTTTATTAGATAGTGTTGAAGAAGGTACCATTCCGTGGAAAACTATTGTTGAAAACTTTTATCCGGATTTAAATCGTGCTGTTCAGGATGCAGAACAGGAATTAGAACATGTTAAGATTGAGGATGAAGTAACCGATGTAGAATGTGAGGCTTGTGGACGTAAGATGGTAATAAAGTATGGTCCACATGGAAAATTCCTGGCTTGTCCCGGATTTCCGGAATGCAAGAATACGAAACCATATTACGAAACCATTGGAGTGGCTTGTCCAAAATGTGGGAAGGATATTGTACTTCGAAAGACCAAAAAGGGAAGAAAATACTATGGTTGTATCGATAATCCGGATTGCGATTTTATGAGCTGGCAGAAACCATCTGACGTTCCTTGCCCTGACTGTGGTGGTATCATGGTAGAAAAAGGGAATAAACTGGTATGTATGAATGAAACTTGTGCATTTGTTATGGACAAAAAAGAAGTAAGTGTCTAAAAATGATATTTTTAAAGTTGTTATTTTAAAATGTCTGTGGTACAATTTAACTAAATGTAATGGTTTTTCTCGATTTTATCATACAAAAGATACAAAAAGAAAGATACCATGTGTTTTGAGGTAGGAGGCAGTAATGAGCGTACAGTTGTTGGACAAAACGCGGAAAATTAATAAGCTTTTGCACAATAATAATTCTCATAAGGTAGTATTTAGCGATATCTGCGAAGTTTTATCGGAGATTATGGTTTCGGATGTCCTGGTAATCAGTAAAAAAGGCAAGGTATTGGGGATTAAGAATCGGGAAGATATTGTCAGCCTGCATGAATTGATTGTAGACGAGATTGGTGGACATATTGATCCTATGCTGAATGAACGTTTGCTGGGAATTCTTTCTACGAAAGAGAATGTGAATCTTGCAACCTTAGGTTTTGAACGGGAAGGCATTGAAAAATATCAGGCTTTAATTACACCGATTGACATTGCCGGCGAACGTCTTGGCACTGTATTTATGTACAAACAGGATAAACAGTATGAGATTGATGATATTATTCTTGGAGAGTATGGAACTACAGTGGTAGGTTTGGAAATGATGCGCTCTGTGAATGAAGAAAATGCAGAGGAAAATCGTAAAGTAGCCATTGTACAATCAGCAATTAATACGTTGTCTTTTTCAGAGCTGGAGGCTATTACATATATATTTGAAGAATTGGATGGCAATGAGGGTATTTTAGTAGCCAGTAAAATTGCTGACCGTGTAGGGATTACCCGTTCCGTTATTGTAAATGCATTACGAAAGTTTGAAAGTGCAGGGGTAATTGAATCCCGATCTTCCGGAATGAAGGGAACCTACATCAAGGTTATGAATGACGTAGTATTTGATGAATTAAAAAAGATGAAAAAGAAATGATAATTAGTATATAATGGGAAATGGATTTCCGGAGTGCAAAAGGATTTGTGAGTGTCTCATAAATCCTTTTACCATATATAGGAACAATATATTTACGAATTTACAGAAAGGAAGAAGCCAATGATTAATTCAAATATGTATAATTACATTGATGTACTGGATAAGGCAGCGGATGCAGCATATGTCAGAAATGATGTGCTGGCAAATAATATTGCAAATGACAGTACGCCAAATTATAAAAGGCAGGATGTACAGTTTGAGTCCATTTTACAGGCATCTCTGGCAACAGGTGGAGGAACCTTAAGTGAAAGGGTAGAAGAGGTTAATAAAAATCTGGATGATTTGAACAGCTACATATACACAGATCATTCCTCTCTGTCTTATCGTTTGGATGGTAATAACGTAGATATTGATCAGGAAGAAGCATATTTGGCAGAGAATCAGATTCGGTATCAGGCATTGGTAGATCAGATGGTACAGGAATTTGGAAGATATAAGACAGTATTATCATAACAGATAGGGGGAAAAGCCAATGAGTATGTTTGATGGTATGAATGTAAGTGCAACCGGTATGACCGCACAGCGCTTTCGTATGGATGTTATTTCAGAAAATATTGCAAATATTAATACGACCAGAGATGAAAACGGGGAAGTATATCGCAGAAAAACAGTTGTATTTAATGAGAAGAGTTCTTTGAATTTTGGAGATACACTCTATAATAGTCTGAATGTATATAAGCCGGATGGCGTCCGGGTTTCTCATGTAGTAGAAGATCAGTCAGATTTGAAGATGGTGTATGATCCGACACATCCCGATGCAGATGAAAATGGGTATGTAATGTATCCAAATGTAGATACGGTAACAGAAATGACGAATTTAATTGATTCCAGTCGTGCTTATGAAGCAAATGCCACTGCATTTAATGCAGCAAAATCAATCGCAGTAAAAGGTCTGGAACTATTAAAATAACAGGCAATAGTGCAGAAAGAGGAAACGTGAATGGATATTACAGCAATTACAGCTTTAAATGAAAGTATTGGTGTGTCTGCAAAATCAGATACAAAAGTGAATTCTGATAATACGGAAGCATTCAGTTCATTATTGAATTCTGCAATCAGCATGTATAAAGAAGCTGATCAGCTGCAAAAAAAGGCAGAAACAGCAGAAATGAATTTTGCTATGGGATATTCGGACAATACCCATGATCTTGCATTGGCTCAACAGAAGGCAAATATTGCATTACAATACACAGTAAAGGTAACGAATAAGTTTTTGGAAGCCTATAAGGAAATTATGAATATGCAGTTATAGGTTAACTTATTCATGGTAAGGGAATGGATAAAATACTTGATTTTTTGAAAGGACTTCCGGCGAAGGCATTGGAGTTCTGGAATAAGTACACAAGCAAACAGAAAACGATTATTATTTCAGTGCTGGCAGCGGTTATTTTTACGCTGGTAGCCTTGATTTGGTTTTCTACAAGAACGAATTATGTGGCTTTGGCTACGTTTGAATCTACTGCAGATGCAGCAGAAGCCAGAAGGTATCTGGATGATAGCGATACAAAGTTTAATTATAAGCTGTCAAATGATGCCTTAACAATTTCTGTTGACGAAAAACAACTGTCCGAAGCACGATTGGTTTTGGGTGAGAACGGTGTGACAGAAACAGCAAGTGAAGACTACAGCTGGTTGTTTGATAATAGTTTTACCACTACTGATTCGGAACGTCAGTTAAAAGCAAAGATTACCTTGCAGAATACAATGGCGACAGATATTAAATCCATGGATGGAATTAAGTCAGCAGCTGTCCGGATTAATCTCCCGGATACCAATCGGACGTTGTTTGAGGATGAAAAAGAGGCTTCTGCCAGCATTATGCTGACAACAACAGAGGATTTATCGGAAGACCGGATTGAAGGAATTGCCAGTTATGTTGCTAATTCTTTGGGAAATCGTAATACGGATAATATTCGAATTGTTGACCAGACGGGACAATTACTGTTTGAAGGTGGTGACAGTACATCCGGCTCTTTGACATCTAATAATAAAATTCGTAATGAGGTAATCAGTAGTATTGAAAACAATATTCGTTCCCTGTTGGTATCCGGTTTGTATGACGATGCACAGGTTATGACCAATCTGGATATTCAGTTGGATGAAACTGTAATTGAAAAGACAGAATATGATACATTTCAGGATGGAGCAAATGGACCAAAATCCTCTTACTATTTATATAATGCAGAAAATGTTGATGGCACAGGTGGCGTCGTTGGTACGGATGCGAATGATGAAGATATAGCAAGCTATAATATTGATGATGGTGTATATGGAAATTCTAAGATTCAGGTTATTCGGGAGAATTATGAAACAGATAAGACCGTTACTACTACCAGAAAGGCAATTGGTGCAGTAAATCCGGCAAATTCATCTGTATCGATTGTATTAACGCAGTATGTAGAATATGACGAAGAAAAAATGAAAGAACAAGGGTTGTTGGAAGGCACTACATTTGCAGAATTTCAGTCTCAGAATAGCGAAAAGACACAGATTGATGTAGATGAATCTATGTATGAAATTGTATCCAATGCAACAGGTATCAAGACAAATAAAATAACAATTATTGCATATGAAGTTCCGCTATTTTATCCAAAAGAACGGTCGGGAATAGCAGTTTCAAATATTTTACAGATTATTCTTGCAGTTTTGATTGCTGCATTACTGATTTTTGTTGTTGCAAAGGGTATGCGCCCGGCAGAAGTAACG
Organism: uncultured Clostridium sp.; assembly: GCA_945946715.1. Lineage (GTDB taxonomy): Bacteria > Bacillota > Clostridia > Lachnospirales > Lachnospiraceae > CAG-632. The sequence goes on from CAMEWU010000093.1 coordinate 8,227, forward strand.
GAACTGGAACCGGAATTATCTGTAGAGGCATTATTGGCTACAACAAAAGAAAATCAGACGCTGGAGGATATTGAATTGAATGAGAAGACAGCTACCCGTCAGCGGATAGAGAAATTTGTAGAAGAGAATCCGGAAGCAGTAGCACAATTGTTACGGAACTGGCTGAATGATGATGATTGGGAGTGAGATTAGATGGCAACAGCAAATGGTTTAACAGGAATACAGAAAGCGGCAATTCTATTAATTGCATTAGGCCCGGAAATGTCAGCTAATATTTTTAAGCATCTGAAAGATGATGAAATTGAACAGTTGACACTGGAAATTGCAAATACCAGAAGTGTTTCTCCAAATGTAAAAAATGATGTGTTGGATGAATTTTATGAAGTCTGTCTTGCACAACAATATATCGCAGAGGGTGGTATTGGTTATGCGAAGGATCTGCTGGATAAGGCTTTGGGAGAAGAACGGGCACAGGAAGTAATTGGGCGTTTGACTGCTTCCCTGCAGGTACGTCCATTTGAGTTTGTGCGAAAAGCAGATGCCAGCCAGCTTTTGAACTTTATTCAGGATGAACATCCACAGACCATAGCATTGATTTTGTCCTATTTGCCGGCCGGACAGGCGGCAGCGGTTATTGGAGCTTTGCCACCGGAAAAGCAGTCGGATGTTGCAAGACGTATTGCGACTATGGATCGTACTTCTCCGGATGTAATTAAAGAGGTAGAAGATGTATTGGAGCGGAAGCTGGCATCCTTAGTTAATCAGGATTACACCATTGTGGGTGGTGTCGATGCAATTGTTAATATTTTGAATACCGTAGACCGGAGTACAGAGAAGCATATTATGGAAACTCTGGAAATCGAAGAGCCGGAACTGGCAGACGAAATCCGCAAAAAGATGTTTGTA